>JAZURH010000198.1:0-13327 GCA_045606125.1 Lentisphaeria bacterium
GGTTGTAATTGCCATTATTGCCATACTTGCTGCTATGCTGCTTCCTGCATTGAGTATGGCAAGGGACAAAGCGCGTCTTACTACATGTGTGAATAATTTCAAGCAGCTGAATCTTTATGATGTGTTGTATTCCAATGACTGGGACGGTTTCGGAATGCCATATTTTATATGCACTGCCTCTGGACAGAAAAACTGGCATGATGTGCTGCTTGCTACAACTGGTACGGTGCTGAATATTGCAAAGGACCTGGGAATACAGCCCTTTAAATCTCCGTTTTGCCCAACCGGGGCAGGATTTGAGGCGGAAGATGTCATATACACTAAATACGGCCACAATAAAGGGCTTCCGGGGCTTAATACATGCTTTCATTACAATGGGTATGATTTAAGTGGTGTTACAACCGGTAAGAGCCGTTATGCAGTAAAGCGTTTAAGTGCAATAAAAAATCCATCCACAGTGGTTCATTTTGGTGAATCCAGGCGAAAGGCTAATCCGGATATAGGTTCTTATCCCTTCAGCTGGATGCAGTTCAGGCATGACTTGAAAATGACTACCACATTCTATGACGGTCATGTGGAGGTGTTGCCAGAAGGAGCTTTCTCAAACGCCAACTTCTACGCAAAAGAGTCAGGTAATCTTTAGACACATTAAAAGGGAAACAGCATTTGCTGTTTCCTTTTTTCATATCGGGGCGATACAATTAGTAAAATCATATATAATCGATGATAAAAAGGAGAGCAGACTATGAAGAAAAACATGACAATATGTAAAAAAAAGTCATTGTCCGGAGCTATAAAAGCCTTTGCCCCATGCATGGGGCGTAAAGCTACTGTGAGTAGCTTTACTCTTATAGAATTGCTGGTTGTAATTGCCATTATTGCCATACTTGCTGCTATGCTGCTGCCAGCATTGAGCAAGGCCCGTGAAAAGGCCCGTACAATTTCCTGCGCCAGCAATGAAAAGACTCTGGGTACATACATGGCATTTTATATGCATGAGTTCGATAACTGGGTCATGCCTCAGCAATATACCGCGAATTGGGGTGAATATGCCCAGAACCTTATGTATCTTTGTGAGCGTGGAACATTTACTGGCTATCCGGGGCTTTCGAACAGAAGCAATCTTCTTAAGAACTTTCCGGTTCTTGTATGTCCGTCGGAAAACCGCGATATGGGATATGGATACTATCAGTACAACAGCTATCTTGGAATGTATACCAACCACAGGGACTGGCAGGCAGGAGGCGGACCCCGCTCAAACTATAAGACATTCAGAAAGGATGTGGATCTGAATAACCCTTCCAGTGTATGGGCTCTGGCTGACTCAGACCGCAGCAGCGGACCTTCATTTGACTACTGGAGCTATCTGGCAAACAGCGGCAGACATGAGGGCGGAGTGCCTAATTTCGACAGTAGTAATAAAGTTTCCGGATATATTAACGGCGGCAGTTCCAATATCCTGTTCGGTGATGGACATGTGGAGACCATAAAGAATATCAGGCAGTATCTGGCCACTGGAACCTCAACCAACAGATGGGTTCCTCTGGATGGAATAAATACTAAATGAATAAAGTTCGCCGGATATTTGTTAAAATTTCAATATAATAAGGAGGGACAGCATGAAAAGAAGATTTACACTTATAGAACTTCTGGTTGTCATAGCGATAATCGCCATACTCGCTGCCATGCTGCTGCCCGCATTGAGCAAGGCCCGTGAAAAGGCACGGACTATTTCCTGCGCAAACAATGAGAAGACCATGGGGACATACATGGCATTTTATATGGATGATAATGACCACTGGGTCATGCCTCAGTGGTACCGGATGGAATGGGGTTACTACAATTTCAATCTTATGTATTTTTACTATCATGGGTCTATGGACGGGTATGTGAATTTCTGTTCAGGAACTGGATACAGAGCAAGAATGATGAATGTGTTCCCCGTTATGGTCTGTCCTTCGGAGCTTAATACGGGCATGAATTACGGATATTACCACTACAATGCCTATCTTGGAGTATATTCTGAACACAAGACATATCAGGAAAAAGGTGGATCAAGAGCCAGTTACAAGGTTTTTAAAAAGGATACGGATCTGGTCAGTCCTTCCAAGGTATGGGCATTGACGGATTCATCACGTTATAGTACATCTGCGTTCAGTTACTGGAGCAATGTGGCAGGTTCAGGAAGGCATGGTGGTGCCCAGATTTTGGATGGATCAGGGTTGATAACAGGCTACACAAAAGGTTCCGCAAATGTATTGTTCGGTGACGGGCATGTTGAAAATATAAAGAATATCCAGCAGTATCTGGCAAATGGCACTCCAGAAAACCGGTGGGTTACTGCTGACGGAATAAACTTAAAGTAAAGAGGAAATTTAAAAAAAGCGTGAAGTTGACTTTAAAGTCCTTAGAGAGGATATGTGCAGTATGAAAAGAGGATTTACACTTATAGAACTGCTGGTTGTCATAGCGATAATCGCCATTCTTGCTGCCATGCTGCTGCCAGCTTTGAGCAAGGCCCGCGAAAAGGCACGTACCATAGCCTGCGCCAATAATGAGAAGAATATGGGCAACTATATGGCGCTGTATGTTGTTGACTGGGACGGATGGGTCATGCCGTGCAGATATGCCACTGTGGGAAGCAGCCTGTATCTGAAGCTTATGTATTTCTATGAAGCCGGTACATACGATAATTATCCCGGTACATCCACCCTGGAGGGACTGCGGAGCAGATTCCCTACGGCACTGTGTCCGTCAGAGAACAGGCGTATGGGATACGGGCACTATATGTACAACAATTATCTTGGCGATTGTGAAGTGCAGGCCAAGTGGACCAGGGGGGAAATCAGTCGTGACGGGCAGAAGACCTACAGAAAGGATGTGGATATGATCAGTCCCTCTAAAGTATGGGTTTTGACGGATTCCTGCCGATACAGTTCCTATCAGTTCGACTATTGGAGTTATATTGCCAGGACGGGTCGCCATGGCGGTACATACGATGCTTCAAAGCCCAATCATGATGATGGCTACAATTACTATAATGGGAGTTCAAATGCCCTTTTTGGAGACGGACATGTTGAGACCATAAAGAATGTAAGGCAGTTTTTCTCCAAAAATCCCATTGCCAGTCCCTTTCCCATTGATGGTTTGAACACCAAGTGATACAAAAAGTAGATAAAAAGCACGGCGAACCGGACTGCCGTGTTTTTTTATTGTTTTCGTTTTTTAGATCGGTATTTAGTTTCAGGAGTTTTTTATGAAATTGTTTTTCAGTTTAATAATGCTGTTTGTCGTCACGGTATCTGCTATAAGCATACCAAAAACTTTATATCCCGTTCCTGAAAAACGATCCATGGATAAGGCGGCTATTGCAGCAGCTGAACCATATCTGGCATTGACGCCGGAAAAATATCTTTCACTGGTTCCAGCCGAGTCGTCGGCACCTGTTCTTACTGAAACCATAGGACAGAGTTCTGCATACAATGGTACAATATGCCCATTCTGTGGAAAGACGGGGCAGTGGTTCAAGTATGATCTGGTTAAGGACCCGGATCATGTGTATTGCGTGCAGACCGGCAAGGATATTCTCTCATTCCAGACAACCGGAAAGGATGTGTTTACTGATTACAATGGCAGAAAATATGAGCGTGCTTTCTTTATCACACCTTTTGTCAAGCCCATCGAGCCTAAGACTGGTGATGTGAAGGTCTATCCGGAAAACTATGCCGCCAGAGAACGCATTGTCGCATTGCTTGGAACATACAAGGGCGGCGCTCTTATGCCTCTTGCCCGGGCATATTATGCCACCGGTGATGAAAAATATGCGGAACGGGCCATTGCCATTCTGTACGGTTTTGCAAGAGTCATGGCATCCTATCCCTGGACAGTACACTCCTCCATGACGCCTCAGACCAGGAAGAAATTGCTTGAATGCGCCGCAAAGAATGACAGCGAATTTCACGGTTGGCTGGGACCGGCGCGCCTTGCAGCAGCTGAAACGAATTTCCGCAATCCGCAGGAGGCTATGTATTTCACTAATATTTGCCAGTCCTACATGATGCTGGAAGGCGCCGCCAGCTGGAAGGGGCGCAGGGAATTCGTGCTGGAGAATCTTATACGGGAAGGCAGCATACATTTCCGGGCATACGGCGCAAAACAGTGCGTGGGCAACGCAATAGGAATGTATGCGCCCGCACTTTGCAATTTGGGAATCGTGCTTCAGGACAGTTATTTCTTCGAAGGCTTTGTGAAGATAATGAATGATTTTCTCTACAACGAAAACTTTCATGACGGCATAAGCACAGAGGGAAGCATAGCATATTCATCCATGGTCGGAGGAATGTGGAATTTGTTCAAAAGTTCAGGTTTGGCTGAAAATACTGAATATCTGAAAAAAAATCCATTTTTGAAAGCAGCAGGAAAGACCGGCGCCCGGGGAACTATGTTGCGGGGCGGAACGGCAAACTACGGGGACAATCATCCGCCGCAGTACATTATATCCAGAAAAACTCCTGAAAAACCGGTGCCTGGAGATGAATTCGGGGGATTCGGTGTGTCCTTCATAAGAGCCGGAGCCCCGGATAAGCGCCTTGAAATTGTTTTCCAGCATGACAGAGTCACCGGTCATTGTCATGATGATATGCTGGGTATGCAGTTGTATTACAGAGGCATACCTCTTCTTGAGCATTTCGGTGATACCCGTGATACCAAGGATCTGAATGAGAAGGTACCTGATTTTGAAAAGTTCAAGGCATTGAAATATCCGGCTCCTATAGTCACAAAGGATACCAGGCCCAGGGGATTCTCTGTGCAGGATATGACCACGCCAATTACAAAAAATCTTGTAATGGTGGATGATTTCTGGGAGAGCAATGGCTGGTATACTGCATACAGAGGTGGTTCAGGAGCCGATCACAGGGTTTCTTTCGGTAATCTGATTGGCAGGACCGGCCGGAGTCCGGAAATGCCGTTCCAGTTTGTAGAGGCAGAAGGTGTGGATAAGAATGCCAAGGATTACCAGGGCATGCGCCTGTACAGGCGGGCATTCGCTGTGGTGACCAGGCCGGACGGAACGCCCTATGTTGTGGATTTCTTTGCCATTGACGGCGGTCACAGGCATACGCTGCTTTTCCATTCCAGAGGGCGTGAGATATCAAGCACGCTTGGCAAAGGAAAGGATTATGCTCATCTTGAGGATGTACCGGGCGTACCAGATGGCAATTTCGGCGATATTGTAGACAATTTCCGCATAAAGGCAGGCAATGTACTTTTCCCCGGCAGGGTGTTGAACAATGTGAACTACGGGGCGCAGGTAAGGGGCGGCTGGCGTCATTCATGGGAATTTGACTACGCCGCATGGGCATCCAAGACAAATCCCCCCCCTGCTGACATGGTGGTAAAGCCCCATATACTTTCAATTCATGGATTTATAACGAACAACTGCAGCAAGGCCATACGTGCTGACGGACATTTCCCTCAAACTATCGTGGAAACTTTTGACGGTGTCAGGAGGAGCAACCGTTTCCAGTTTGAGAATGCAGTGCATTATGCAGGCATATTGGCGCAGCAGAGGGGGCGGATAAAGGAGTGTTATGTGAACTGCATGGAGTTCCATGCCAGTGATGAGAAACCGACTTTCAAGGGACTGCGCAGCCTGAGTTCAGATGGAGGAAACTCACTTAAAAGGGCAGTGGAGATATCATTTGAGGACGGGACAAAGGATATTGTTTTCTGGCAGCCGTTCCAGGAGGAATCTTCATGGGACGGAGGGCTTTTCTCAAGCGATGCGCGATGCGGAGTCATACGGGTGAATGCCAGGGGCAGGGTGCTGTATGCAGCTATGTCAGGAGGCAGATATGTAAAATGGCATGGAAATGCCGTGCTCCAGGGCAGGGGAACATTGATGGGACGGCTTTCCGACATGCATTGCGATATAACTGGCCATCCGGGAAAATCAGTGATGATACTTGATGGCGCATCCGACTGGCCGGCCGGGGACGCTTTGAAAGGAAGCAGCATAATAGCGGGTTTCTCAAATGGATTCAGAAGAGAGGTCTATACAATTGACAGAATCGAGCATAAGGACGGAAAGGCATTTGTGTATCTTGCTGATGCTCCTTTCTTCCAGGATTACACCGGAGAGGTTTCAAGGGATGATTCGCTTTACAGGCAGAATCAGTTTGCCGGCAATGAGATTGCAAAGGGTTCAGGAACAAGGTATCTCAGTGGTTCTGTGGTTGTTTTCCCTGAATTGAATAAGAGATACTATCTGCAGGGAACGGAACGTGCCTCAGGTAACTATAAAACTGCATACATCCTGAGTGAAAATGTGAATCTTGCTCTGGAGGGTGTAAAGCCTGGAATGACATTTACAATAGAGCCGGATTGGAAGGGTGCCTATGTGGAGGTCATGACAACTGCGTCTGCCGAGTTTAAAATACAATCCCTGCAGAAAAAAAAGGAATTGGGACCAAATGCCAGAGTTCTTCCCGGATTTATAGAGAACAGTGATGAAAATACATTGTGGACTGCCACTGGAAAAGACATAAAGGTGGCCGATAATCATTCAACATTTGTCTGGAAAGCCGATGGCTGTACACTTGGGGATGACGGCAGGGGCGGCATAGCCTTGAAAGGAGACGGAGGCAAGATCGGGACTTATGTAAAACTGGCTCCAGGTTATTCATGGCTTTGTATGGATGTGGCATCGGCTGAACGGACTAAGGGCGGATATTACGCAATGAGCTTGAACTTTCTTTCCAGCGGGCTGCCCATTCTCAGTTCCGTAGGGGATATTCTCCCAGGTGTATATTGCCTTCCTGTTCTGAAGACCCCGGAAAAACCTGCAAGCGGCTATCTGCGCATTGATTCATTCAGTGCTAACATTGTTTTTAATTCCATTGACATGGTCAGGACATCTCCCTGCAAAATCAGTTTCGGTTCTGATATGCTTAAAAAAGGAAGTGATGTTGTACTTAAATTTACTCTTGATAAGCCGGCCGCGACCATTGAATGCAGATTTTTCCAGGCGTATACAATGCGGGATGTAAAACTGTTTGACAGCGGAAAGCGCATAAGTGCCAGCCCTGTACCGGGAAGTGAGGGACGGGAATGGACTGTTTCCTTTAAGTATGAGGGAATAAAAAGCTCACTGGCCGGAAAAAACGACGGCGTGCTTAAACCTTTTGCGCTGGTGATTGATGTGATGGCCGGACGCAGCAGTGGGGATTTGGATAATTACATTCTTTTCAATGATATCCCGATTGAATTGTGAAAATACAACCGGTGCGCCCACATTTTACAATGTCTTGTGCGCCGGTTTTAATTTTCGTTCAGGACACAGTTGTTGGCTATGAGAATGCCGCTCATCAGCGAACCGGCTATTCCGGGAAGACCGTGATCTGTTCCGCTCAGATAAAGATTCTGTATAGCTGTCCTGCCTGTCCTCTGTTTTTCAGGAGAACCGTATATTGCTCCGTTCAAATGTCCTGTAAAGCGCTTTATAGTGCATGGAGTAAACAGTTCGCATGCGCTTATGTGCCCGGCAAGGGCGGGGTATGCTTCCAATGCCGTGTCCTGCAATTTTGCCATTGCGCTGCGTTTTGCCGCTTCATAGTCAGCCTTGTTCAGTGAGAACCAGAAATCCGCTGAGGCAGGGGCTGATATCCTTATGGAATTAGCTGCCGGTATGTTTTCGCATCCTTTGAAGTTGCCCGGCATGCACATTATATGGCTGCTGCATTCCACTGCACCTTCCGGGATGCCAAAAAACAGTTTCCCTTTCAAGCTTCTGAATACAAGGGACGTCGTGATGCCCAGAGTGGACGGATGGCAGGCAAGATGCAATGTGGCCTCTGCAAATGCCATCGTGCCCAGTGTGATATTATCCTTAAAACAGGCATTCCCGCACAGTGCATTCGTTTCAACGGCACCTATGCATGAAATGAAATGTCTCGCTGTATGCTTTTCTCCCAGAGAATCAGTAAATGACAGGATTTTGCCATTACGGCATTCCAGAGAAATTATTTCGTTGCCAAGAGAAAGTTCCCCGCCGTTTTCAGTTATTTTTTTCGTCAGCATGTCCAGAAAAGGTTTCATGCCGCCTGCAGGCCTGGACATGCCTTCCACTATCACGCTTTTAAACATTATGCAGAACTGGGCAAAGTCCATGTCGTCCGGTTCCGGATTACCGTAGAACATAACGGGGCACAGCAGCATCTCTCTGAGCAGAGGACTGGATATTTTTGCCTTAAGAACAGCTCTGGCGGATATGCCGCCGTTGACGGGAGCCATTGAATCAAAAGACATGATTTCCCTGAGAAGTTCCTCAAAACCGGAGGCATCATCGGGAAAGCGGGAAATAACCTGCTTTTTAAATGCAGTGAAATCGTTGTCAAGACGCAAAGTGCAGCCCGGAAAGACAATTTCCGAATGGGATTGGGGACAAAGGGACAGGTCATCCCGTTTTATGCGAAGTTGCCGCAGAATTTTGTTCAGAGTGGAGGAACGATCCTTCACATCTCCGTAATTGGTCAGAGCATGGAGCCCCGCATCTACGGGAACTCCATTTCTCAGATAGTATGAATTAAGCCCGCCGGGAAAGACATGCTTCTCGAAAATGCGCACTTTCCGACCATAGTTGGCCAGGCGGCATCCTGCGCTGAGACCGGACAGTCCGGCTCCTATTATCACAGCGTCATAGTGCATTACGGCCTGGGATCGTCTTCTCCGGTCTTTTCTTCCGGGACAGTCCGGATATCCTCGGATTCAGGCTTGGTTTCAGTTTTAGGGGCAAGCACAATATTTTCTGAATCCTGTGTATTTTCTGCTGTCTGCCCTGTTTCGTCATCCTGTATGATTTCATCCAGTTCAACAGTTCTTTCCTTCATACCGAGAAGGGCGTAAACTTCACTTGATGACATGGTCTCTTTTTCAAGCAGGGTTTCAGCAAGGAGCTTAAGCTGATCCACATGCGCTTCAAGTATATCCTGGGCCCTTTTTTCCGCTGTGTCAACCAGACGCCTGATTTCAATGTCAATTTCTCTGGCTGTTTCAGGACTGAAGTCCTCGCTTCTTGTTATGTCCCTGCCAAGGAAAATATGCTCTTCCCGTCCGGAGTAACTCAATGCACCCAGTTTGGGACACATTCCCCACTGGCAGACCATCTTCCGGGCCATCTGGGTTGCCTGGGAGATATCCATTGAAGCGCCTGATGTGAGTTCATGGAAGATTATCTTTTCGGCGCAGCGACCGCCCATTCCCATGGCCATCATGTCCATGGCTTCGTTTTCAGTGATGTTGTATCTATCTGTTTCCGGCAGGAACATGGTTGCTCCCAGTGCCATTCCCCTGGGGATGATGGTGACTTTGTGAAGCGGTTCAGCATGTTCGCAGTACATGTTCACCAGAGTATGTCCGGCTTCATGATAGGCTGTAAGTTTGCGCTGCGCAGTGGTCATCTTGCGGCTGCGCCTTTCCTTGCCCCAGCACACCTTGTCCCTGGATTCTTCCAGTTCCGGCATTTCTATGGCTTCTTTGTCTCTGCGGGTTGCAAGTATCGCTGCTTCATTGAGAAGATTTGCCAGATCAGCACCGCTGAAGCCGGATGTTCCTCTTGCAACATGCGCCAAGTCTATGTTTTCGGCCATTTTGAAGCGTTTTGCATGTATTTTGAGTATTTCCAGTCTTCCTTTCAGATCCGGAAGATCGATTACTATCTGCCTGTCAAAGCGTCCCGGTCTGAGCAGCGCCGGATCAAGAACATCCGGTCTGTTGGTGGCAGCCAGCACTATTACACCGGAGTTGGGCTCAAAACCGTCCATTTCCACGAGAAGGGCGTTCAGAGTCTGTTCTCTTTCGTCATGTCCTCCTCCTATTCCGGAAAAGCGGGAACGACCTACTGCATCAATTTCATCAATAAAGATCAGGCAGGGAGCGTGTTTTTTGCCTTCAGCGAACATGTCGCGTACGCGGCTGGCACCAACACCGACAAACATCTCGACAAAATCCGAGCCGCTGATGGAGAAGAATGGAACTCCGGCTTCACCGGCTATGGCTTTTCCAAGAAGGGTCTTTCCCGTTCCGGGAGGACCTACCATGAGGATACCCCGCGGGACTTTTCCACCAAGTCTCTGGAATTTACCCGGAGCCTTGAGATAATCAACGACTTCCTGCATTTCCTCCTTGGCTTCGCTTATGCCTGCCACATCCTTCAGGGTTATCTTGTCTTCCGATGGATTCATCAGGCGTGCACGGCTTTTGCCGAATTGAAAAGCCGCACCGCTCGATGCACGCATCTGGCGTATGAAAAGAAAATAGAACAGAAGCACAAGAATAAGTATCGGCAGTACGGACATGAATATGCCGGAAAGCATGCCGTTGTCCGCTTCGACTTTTCTGATTCCGCATTTGCTGCGTATGCTGTTATCCAAAGTATCGGTATATATGACGCGTACTTTGTATTTTTTCTCTGGAGCATTGGGATTGTTTGCTTTTTCAGGGATGTATGTACCGGAAAGAAGCTGCACAGCCGAGGAAGACTGTTCTTCGACTGTTACGCTTGTTATCATTCCCTGCTCAAGATACTGTTCAAATTGGGACGCTATAAGTTCATCCGGTATGCCTTTGCCGTCCCTGGCAAAGAAGAAGCATGCAAGAGGAAGTGAGGCAAGTATCAGGACCCACAGTACTATCTGCTTGCTGAAATGGGGTTTTCTGTCTGGTAAATTGTTATTATCTGTATTTGGATTCTGTTCGTTGGACATAGTTTTTCGTATTTATTATGCGTTTTATGGAATTGTAACCATGCCCCGGGGCGCGTCCGGTCAGGTAATTTGCCGTATAGCGCTTCCGGCGGCTGAAAAGTAATTGTGAATCCTGCACTTAAATATTGTGCAGGCGGCCATATCAGTTATTTTGCCTGCAGGAGTTTGAGCAGCAGCATTGTAAGTCCGCCCAGTACGCAAATTCCAAGCACGGATATGATTGCAATGAAGATCATGTTGTGCTTGCGATTGTCTCTGAGCTGGCCGCGTCTCTTGGAACTGACTTTGGTACCTATATTCTTCAGTTTGGTGTTGGTAATGTCCATGGAACCGGTTTCATCAAGATTTATGACTGTGACCGTTTTCATTGGTGCAGCAATGCGTGCTTCCTTGTTTTCAAAAAGAAGCTCCACATTTCCGAACTGAAGCAGGTCTCCGTCCTTGAGCTGCCTGGGTTCATCCTCCAGCTTTTCTCCATTGAGTCTGGTGCCGTTGGTGCTGCCTTCGTCTTTTATTGTGTATGTACCTTCAGCTACAAGCGTGAAGGTACAGTGGTGTCCGCTGATGGTAGGTTCTGCAATGCAGATGTCAGCGGCGTCACTTCTTCCGATAGTGTAGGTTTCCTCCGTCAAAGTAAAAGAAGTGCCGCGTAATTTATCTGACAGGATTGTGATTTTTACCGTTCCCATGTGCTGCCTTTCTCCTTTTTAGGGGTGTTTTATTTGATTTTTCTTAATTCCGGATGTGCTGCAAGCCACAATGGGTACTTTTGTGAAAGTTCCTTGAGTACCTCAGCAGCCTGTTGCGTTTTGCCAAGTGCCCTGAAAGCTGATATGGAAATTGCCATAGCCATAGGGCAGTAGTCCGCATCATTTGTAAGAATATAGCATTGAGTGGCGAATCTGTTTGCCTTTTCGGCATTTTTTTCCACATTCAAGGCAATATTTGCAAGGATATACATTGCTCTTGCCCCGCTTTTCTGTGAAGTATTCGATGCGGCCATTGCCTTTTCAGACATTGATATTGCCATTTCATGTTTGTTCTGAAGCATCAGGGCTTCTGAATAAAGTGAAAGCACCTCCGCATAAACTGAACCGGAAGTTGAACTTGACGATTCAATTTCTTTTTTTGCTTTTTCAAGCAGTTTCTCCGCCGTCTGCATTTCGTCATATTTGCGTTCTTTTATGATTTCTCCTGCGATTCTGAGTTTGGCATCGATAAGATGCTCTGTTGGCCAGTCGGCGTGGGACATAATTCTCTTCCACGCTGATCTTGCTTTCGCTCTCATTCCCATGCGTGAATATGCTTCTCCTGCCATGCACAGGAATTGGTAGTTCTCCATGTTTTCAAGTTCTGCGGCCGGCTTTGCAAAAAGAGTGTCAAGGAAAGGCACGCTTTCCTTATCCTTTCCGGCGACGAGCAGCATTGAGACCAGCATGAACTGGGCCCGGATGCGCCTTTCGGCAGAATTGCCGTATTTGGTGATTATCTCTTTCAGGACGGCTATTGCTTCATCGTGTTTTTGGGCACAATACAGGATATTTGCTTCATTGAACAGCAGATCAGACATTTTTTCACCGGGGCAGCATGTCTTTAATTTTGCCGTTGTGCCGAGAGCGGCTTCATAGTTTTTTGATTCAAGCTGCAGATTCAATATTGAGGAATATGCGGCAAACCTGGCCCTGTCCGTTGTCGCAGACGCTGCTGCTTTTTCATAGATGGCAGAGGCTCCGGCAAAATCTTTTGCTTTAACAGCGCAGTCCGCAGCACGTATCAGAATATCGGCCTTTGTCTCTTTTTTTACTATGTCCGCTTTTTTCAGCAGTTCATCTACAGCCTGCTGCCATTTGCCTGCTGTTTCAAGTATGTTTACAAGCAGATCCAGCGCTGCTCCAAATTTTTCCGGCGTGTCAGTGTGCAGGCCAAGTGCCTTGCGGCATGCCGCCTCGGCTTCTTCTGTTCTTTTTAATTTCAGAAGAGCCTCGCTGTTGATAAGGAGTACATCCCCCAGAAGGGTTGTCCTGGGGTAGGTCGCAGCGAACTCTCCGGCATGCCGTGCTGCGTCTGCATAGTTTCCTGACATGAACATGCAGTATATCGCATAGTACATGCCTGAAATGCGTGTTTCGTCCGATGAACGGGAATCCATGCCTATTCTCAGGAAGAACGGCAGTGCTTCGTTATAGCGTCTGCATTGCATAAGGGCGTATGCCTGCCAGTAGTCTGTATCGCTGTCAGCATCATTACCGTATTTTTTCCTGAACTCATCAAGAAGGACAAGAGCTTTTTCATATTCTTTAGCTTCTACGGTTATTCTTATCCTGTATATTCTGCACCATCGGGCGTAATCTCCCTCCGGAAACTTTGACATGCAGGTTTCAAATGCGTCCATCGCATTCCTGTTGTTTCCCATCTTCAGCTGTATTTCTCCTTTGAGAAACATGGCTCTTTCCATAAGTTCAGGTGGAGTGTCAGCCGATTTTATGGTTTTTTCCATGAGCTCCAGAGCCTTTGCAATGCCATTGTTTCTCATCAGATAATCTGAGTACTCCATGGCTGCATAG
>JAZURH010000199.1:0-2085 GCA_045606125.1 Lentisphaeria bacterium
ACGCGTAGGCCAGCACGACAACGCCACTGAACTCCTCTACGCGGCGCATCAGCGCAACCGCGCGGTCCTTCTCCTCGTCGTCAAGAAAGAACGCCCGGTGCGCAAGGCGGCTGATAAGGTGATAGCACCTGTTCTGCTCGACAACCCTGCTCTTTCTCATGCGGACATTATAGCAAAACTCGGCTACTGTATCAATTTTACTGTATCAATAAGCTCTGACCCTTCCTCTTCCCAAAGACCTCTTCCAAGCAAAGTTTTTCACTTTCCCCCTTGACGCAATACATACTTGACCCTTCCTCTTCTGTTTCCTCCTTCCTTCCCTCAAGCTTTAAAAACAGACATCCACCGAGAAGCTTGTTTCCTCGGCAATTTCCCGAATGAACATTTTCCACCGCTTTTACGGCAGAAAATCACCCTCACTTCCCGTGATAATACACCCATACCCGACCATCAGCTTTCCGCAGTTTCAGCTGTGCCACACCACCCAAACAGCCCTTTGGCAAAGAACCGGTCACAAGGTAACAGCCGTTTGTCTCTGTCACTCGCCATGGACGTTCCGACACAACCTTATTTCCGTAAAGCATTACAAATATTCTTTCTGCGACACGGGCTACGGCAAGCGGCGTAGCGCAAGGCGAGTCCGACAGTTCCTTATAGACCTTTTGCCCGTGATCGTACATGGACGCATCAGGATCACAGACAAGGAAACATGTCTCGTTTCCGCAGTTCGCGCGGAACAATGGCCATCCTGATTCACGAAACGCCAAACGTATCGATATCTCCCGTCGGCCGCACTTGCAGGGGCATGTCGGTATTGTTATTTCAGCCCACCCCGTCACACGTGCAACTTTGCACCACCTGAAATCATGCTCGTCTCCCGTAAGCCGATTCGCCCACTCACTGTGACAGCTCACATGCGTCAACTGCATGTTACACGGCACGTCGATAGCGAGAACATAAGACTTGCCGTTTTCAATTCTAATGTCACACCTCAATCTATGCTTTTCACCAAGCCACTTGAGCCATCCTGCCGATTCGTATGATACCTTTTGAACTTCCTTGAAAGGACCAAGACCACTTCGAGACGACCAAGCGACCGAGGGAACCGCATTAGTCGCGGCAAGCGCGCACGAGAATGACAGAAGAAGAAAGATTCCTGCAAACCATTTCATTTGCCCACCTTCCTTTACATCTTTTGATCGTGCCTGCGCTCACGATTTCGTCTGGCTCCGCAACGGTAGGTCATCCACACAAGAAAGCAGCAGAAAAGAATTATCATCACAGTCATCACAACACCAAAGGCGAGTTCCAACGGGACGTCTTTGGGACACATGCGCAATGCAATTGCCGCCGCAACCGCTGCAAGGGCCGCAAGAATCGATCCAAGCACCCAATATTTTACCGCCAGACGCCAAATGCCGCCCCTCGGGAGCTGGCCTTCACGAGATGAATCGAAAATCCAGTCTATGTCATCCGTATTCATCAGTATTCCCCCATGAGCTTCAACAGAAGGCACGCATTGAGCGCATAACCGCCAACAAATACACCCCATGCGACAAAATAGCACCGACGAAGATTCAGCACGGCTCCAAGCATCAGCGACACGATTATGACGATCATTGCCGCTGCCGCCAGCTGCCCGTCAGGACACAATTCCCAGAATCCGCGCTCCCAGCCAAAACGTCCGTGGACCATCGGGCGTCCGGCTATCACCTTCCATACCGTTTCATTATAATAAGCGAGCCCCGCCGTCCACCGCAGCAACCGGAATGCCATCAGCCCAAGCAATGTCAAGCCGATGATTCCATATATCATCCGCTCGACTTCATGGTCTACATTCCGGTCACCTAACATCTCGCAACAGGACTTATTCAGTTTTAACGGTTACACTTCTTTATGAATGCAACGATATCAGACAGCACCTCAAGTGAAATGGTATGTTCAATCTCTGCATATTCATTGGCCTCTCCTGTGACGCAATGCTGAAACATATGGTTCAATCCGGGATATGACTTTATCTTCGCCTTAGTCAAGTCTGGAATATTCTTTCTGAAAACGTCAAGATGCTTCTTGTATTCCACCTGC
>JAZURH010000200.1:0-20155 GCA_045606125.1 Lentisphaeria bacterium
GCTGCTGCTTCAGATATCCGAGTACAATGCCGGATACGGCAATCTTACAAAAGGCTGGCTTCCAAAAAATCCCATGGACGAGGTTCGGCCTGAGGACATAACCATAAAGAGTACCAGGGGATATGTTAGGGATGTGATGCAGCGCATGAAGATCTATGAAGACAGATGAATGGCATTCTGGGTAAATCCGGGGTTATGAAGGCCTTCCGGTCAAGGCTGGAGAGGATTGCAGCCTTTGACGGTCATGTTCTGATCGAGGGTGGTTCCGGAACGGGAAAGGAGCTTGCCGCCGGGGCGCTTCACCGGCTTTCATCCAGGGCCTCTGCTTCCTTTGTTGCCGTAAATTGCGGCGCATTGCCTGAATCCCTGCTGGAAAGTCAGCTGTTTGGATGGGCGAAAGGTGCTTATACAGGGGCATCAGGCGCCGGTGATGGATTTTGCCACGCTGCGGATGGTGGTGTGCTTTTTCTTGACGAAGTTGGTGAATTACCGCTTTCCGTGCAGGCTGCCTTGCTGCGTTTTCTTGACAGCGGAGAGTATATGCGTGTGGGGGAATGCAGGGCAAGATATTCAGATGTACGGGTTATAGCCGCCACGAACCGTGATCTTCAGGAAATGGTTTCATCCGGTCTGTTCAGGGAGGACCTTTATTACAGGCTGTCCATGCTGAAGATCAAAACTCCGGAATTGGACAGTCACAGGGAGGATATACCGGAGATCTGCAGGAGCATACTTTCAGGGATAGGAGACGGCTATGTTCTGACGGCTGATGCCGAAAGGGAATTGATGCTCAGGTCCTGGCGGGGCAATGTGCGTGAACTGCGGAATGTACTGTGGCAGGCGGCCAGCAATGCCGGAGGCAGGGTGATAGACATCGCATGTCTGCCTGCCGCATTTTTAACGGTGCTGCCTGAAAATGCTGCAGTTCATGGAGGTCTTCATCATGCCATGGAGGAGCTTCGCAGCCGGATGGTCGTAAACGCCATGGAAAAGAGCGGCGGCAATGTAAGCGAGGCAGCCCGTCTTCTTGGCGTTCATCGTAATACATTGCGGGGTATTCTTGCTGGACGGCGTGAACCGCCGGATATTGCGGGACATTCCCGCCTTTAATTGCAAAAGGATGGATTTTGTCTATATTATAAGAGCTGATTTCAAAATCTTACCGGAAGTATGTTTCGGGGGATTTTGGATTGCCTGACAGGTTTAAACAATAACAGAAGTTGGTATTAATATAATTTTCAGGGAGAGCGGGCCATGGCCAATTTTTTCAGTGACAACAGGGATGTGCAGTTTCATTTTGAGCATCTTGACATCGATCAGGTGATAAGCCTCCGGGAAAATGGCTTTTCAGGAGAGAACAATGCAGTTGATCTGGCAAGCGCAAAGGCTGCATACCGGGCAAAGCTGGAAGAAGTGGGAAGCGTTGCCGCTGAAAGAATAGAGCCAAGGGCTGCGGAAGTCGACAGAATAGGCTGCATCTGCCAGAACCACAAGGTGGAAATCCCCATAGGCACAAAGGACAATCTGGAGGATCTCAAGTCAATAGGCGTGACCGGCGTGACATTGCCCAGGCAGTATGGCGGCCTTAATTTTCCCACCACCATATACACTATGATGACTGAGATGGTATCCAGAGCGGATGCATCATTGCAGAATCTTTTTGGATTGCAGAGCATCGCTGAAACAGTGCGTCAGTTTGGTTCTGATGAGCAGAAAGCCAGGGTACTGCCCCTCTTTGCCTCCGGCGAGTGGGACGGGGCGATGGCCCTTACAGAGCCTGAGGCGGGAAGTGATCTGCAGTCCGTGCAGCTGACTGCCACACAGGACGAAAACGGAGTATGGCGCCTGAACGGCCGCAAGCATTTCATCACCAATGGAATGGCGAAACTGCTTCTTGTGCTTGCACGTTCGGAAGAGGGTACCAAGGATGCCAGGGGACTTTCCATGTTTATGGCTCATCCCTGCCCGGAAATAGTGGTCAACCGTATTGAGGACAAGATGGGCATTCACGGTTCTCCCACCTGTGAACTCCAGTTTACCAATGCTCCCGCCGAGCTTGTTGGCAAGCGGCGTTTCGGTCTTACCCGCTATGTCATGTCCCTTATGAACGGCGCCAGACTTGCCATCAGTGCCCAGTCCGTAGGTGTTGCTGAAGCTGCCCGCCAGGCTGCATGGAGCTACTGCACCCAAAGGCGTCAGTTCGGAAAGACACTGGCTGAAATAGGACCTGTGAACGAAATGCTCACCCGCATGGATGCCTTGACCGCGGCATGCAGGGCGCTTCTGTATGAAACATGCAAATGGGTCGATCTTAGGGACGCATGGAACTATGAGGCCGAGGCCCATCCTGAAAACGAGACGGCTGCGGCACAGTCCAAGGAAGCCGCCAGGATGGCGGATGCGCTTACTCCCATGACAAAGGCCTTCAATACGGAGTCAGCCAACCAGTGCGCATACGACTGCATACAATGTCATGGCGGCAAGGGATACATGAGGGAGCGTCCTGTTGAACGTTATTACAGGGATGCCCGCATTATGAACATTTACGAAGGCACTACCCAGATGCAGGTTGTGGCTGCCACGGCCGGTATACTCAAGGGCGGTGTTCAGCCTCTTTTTGAAACGCTTGAAAAATATTCCTATGGCGATGCAGCCGGAGCGCTTGCAGAAAAGGTGTTGGCAGAGAAGGCCCATGTCCAGGCGGCTACTGACATGCTGGCGGAAGCCACGGAGCAGCAGGCCTATCTTGCCAGACGCATGGTGCGTTCCAACACGATTGTGCTTGCGGCTTTGCTTCTTCTCAGAGAAGCGGCGCAGGACAGCTCACGCCTGGAGACCGCAAAGCGCTTTATCTGGGAGTTTCTGCCTGAGGCGAAGATGCATGCGGAAGTTATCATTGATACTGTAAACGGTTGAAAACGCATTTTTCAGGAGGGACGCAATGCAGGAATGGGAATCTACCTTGTGCCGCATTCAGGAACTTGATCTTGAAATTGCAGTATGGCAGGGGCAGCTGGACGGGCTGCCGGCCAGAATCGATGCGATAAAGCAGAGATTCGCCGCACTGAAGGAGAAGCTTGAGGCTGCGCAGAAGGACGTACAGGACGCGCAGCTGGCCATCAAGCGCACAGAGGGGGAGATCACCGATCTGGGAGCGCGAAAAAAGGATTTTCAGACAAAGTCGTCCCTTATCCGCAACAATGATGAGTACAAAGCTGCACTTATACAGATGGAACTTTGTGACAAGACGGTGTCCGATCTTGAAGTGAAACTCATAGAGCTTATGGACGCCCGTGAGGCGGCTGAAAAGGCTCTTGAGCAGATCAATTCCGTAATTGCTGATGCGAAGGTTGAAGCCAATGCGGAATTGGATGAGATGGGAAAGACCCGCTGTGAATGCCAGGAAAACATTGCCCGTAATCAGGCAAGCCGTGCTGAACTGGCGGCCGGAATGCCTGCTGATGTGATGTCAAGGTATGAACGGCTTAGAAATGCTCCCAACAACCGGAGTGACCAGCCGGTTTATGTTTCTATTTCAGGTGGCAACTGCGGCAAGTGCAAAATGAAGCTGACAGCCCAGACAGTGGCTGATGTCCGCAAGGGAAGTTTGGCGTTCTGTACATTCTGCGGAGCAATTCTTCATGAAGACTGGAACGCGTAGAACGGTACTTGTTACCGGCGGTGCAAAGCGCATCGGCGCCGCCATCTGCAGGCGTTTTGCTGCGGATGGATGGCGGGTGGTCGTACATTACAACAGTTCCCGCGAGGATGGCATTGCTCTGGTCGAGGAGCTTGGCGGCATAGGAATACAGGTGGATTTCCGGGACATGGAGGCTGTATCCGGCATCATGCCTGAGCTTGTCCGTCTGGATGCGGTTCCGGAACTGCTTGTCAACTCTGCCTCCGTATACAGACGGGGGACTCTTGCCGATATGGAACCGGCGCTGGTCCGGGAGATGTTCGCCGTCAATTTTGATGCTCCATTTGAACTTATGCGTTCGTTCAGGCTCCATTGCTGTAAAGGAGCCATAATAAATATAACCGATCAGCGCACGGCGTATGCCGATCCATGGGCAGGTGCCTATGCGCTTGCAAAAAAGGCCCTTGCGGCAGCTACGGAATCTGCGGCCCTGGAGTGGGCGCCCGACATACGCGTGAATGCCGTTGCACCCGGTCTGGTGATGTCTCCGCCCGGAGTCGATCCGTCGGCCATTGAACCGCTTGTCCCGCGTATTCCCATGCAGGAGCGCACCGATGTGGAGGAAGTGGCGGATGCCTGCGCCTATCTTGCCGGGGCGTCTGCTGTGACCGGTCAGACCATGTATCTTGACGGGGGCCTGCATTTGCTCGGCTATTCGGTGGAAAGCCCTGTTCCCTCGTCGAAAGGGTGCAAATTAAAGTCAGAAGATTGAAGATATAATTTCAAAAACGGAATATTGACTATGCAGTGGAGAGTTTTAGGAAGCTGTTCAGGAACGGAGCCCATGCCGGGCAGGCATCAGACTTCATTGACTTTGGAGGCAGGGGGCAATCTTTATTATTTCGATGCCGGTGAAAACTGCCATGTGGCCAGCTATCTCAGCGGAGCGGACATGCTTTCCATGAAGGCCTTGTTTATATCCCACAGGCATAATGACCATGTGGCCGGCCTGCCTCTTCTGCTGTGGCTTCCTCTTAAGCTGATGGGAGTGAAAAAGATCAAGACATATCCCCGGGACGAAATAAAGCTGTTCTATCCGGAAACTGGCCTGCACAAGGCGGTTTTTGATTTTCATAACGCAATGGAACCGGGGGTGCTGGAGAGACTTCCCTATACCGAAAACATGGTCAGGGAAGGAAAGTTCTATGATGACGGCGTAATAACTGTAGAAGCCGTACACAACGGGCATCTTGGTGTTCCGGAGGACGGTGTTTGGCGCAGTTTCAGCTTCAGAATATGCTGTGAAGGGAAAAGCGTGGTGTATTCCGGGGACATAAAAGATTTGAGTGAGCTTGACTGTTTCCTGAAGCCGGATGGCTGCGACCTGCTTTTTATAGAAACGGGACATCATCATCCCTGGGAACTGGCGCGCCGTCTGCGGGAGGGCGGATATGATGTGGGCCGTCTTGTGTTCATGCATCACGGAAGGGATTTTCTTTTGCGTTTCGAGGAAAGCGCAAGCCTCGTTGCTGCGGAATACAATATGCCGTATACAATTTCCGGGGATGGCACAGTGATCGTGCTTTGAACGGCATTGTTCAGGTGATAATATGCCTGTTTTTTGAAATGATAGGCTGAATAAATTGTAAAATGCAATATAGGCACTATGTTAAGCCCAATTTTTAGTTTTTTTCATGATGAAAAAATGAAGAGTAAATAACAGAAGACACAAAACAAAAAAAGGAAGGAAGAGACGGATTATGTTCTGGTTGGACTGGATTTTGATTTGGGTTCCGCTGCTCGTCGTTGTCTATTGTGGCTTGAAGAGTCAGAAATATGTCAAAAGTGTTGCTGACTTTCTGTCAGCAGGGCGCATAGCAGGCAGGTACTTGATTTGCGTTGCCGGTGCCGAGGCCGGTATGGGCCTCATAAGTGTTGTTGCTACAATGGAAATGTATTACCGCAGCGGTTTTGCAATTTCATTCTGGTCGACCCTGACTGCCCCGGTCAGTATGGTTTTGGGACTTGTGGGATTCTGCACATACAGATACCGTGAGACCAAGGTCATGACCATGGGACAGTTCTTTGAAATCCGCTATGGAAAGGCATTCCGCGTCGTTGCGGCTGTTATCCAGTCCTTCTCCGGTATTGTCAACTATGCCATTTTCCCCGCAGTCGGCGGCCGTTTCCTGGTGTATTTCCTGGGTCTTCCCGTGACTTTCCAGTTCCTGGGCATCACATGGAGCAGCTATGCTGTCGTTATGTTTGCCTTCCTGGCTGTGGCTCTCTTCATTGCATGCATGGGCGGACAGGTCACCATCATGGTCACGGACTGTGTTCAGGGCCTTCTCAGCTATCCCATGTTCGCTCTTATCGTTGGTTACTTCCTTTACGCCTTCTCCTGGGATGAGCAGATGGCTCCGGCCCTTATGTCCCGTGCTCCCGGTGAAAGTTTCCTTGATCCCTATGACACCTACAATCTGCGTGACTTCAACCTGTTCTATGCCACCTGCGGTATCATAGGCATGTTCACCAACCGCATGTCATGGTGCGGTGCTGCAGGATACAGCTGCGCCGCCAAGAATGCCCACGAATCCAAGATGGGTGGTCTTCTCGGTTCATGGCGTGCCGGTTTCGGTACCATGATGTACATCCTTATCGCAGTCGTTGCATTCACCTATCTTAACCATAAGGACTTTACCAAGCAGGCCCGCGAGGTGCGTCAGGAACTTTCTGCCAAGACCATTGACGATGTCATTGGAACAAGAAAGGACCATATTGACACTACAGGCGACATCAATGAGACTCTGAACAAGTCCTTCAGAAGCGAACTTAAGAAGAAGTTTGCCCTTATTCCCGAAAGAACCGCCTTCCCCGAAGCTCCCATCAAGCCCGATATTGAGGAGCCCTTGAAGAAGAACTTCAAGGATGAAGCCGAGTACAATAAGCAGAAGCAGATCTATGACACGATCATGGCAAAACACAAGGCCGATGTGGACGAATTCCACAAGGCATGGGTGGATCCTTATCCCGTGACGGTGCGTGAATATGTGTCCGAGGCCGTTGATGCCCAGGTTCTTCCTGCCACCATGTCTGCCGATGAGCAGGCCAAGTGGCGTGAAAACAGCAAGAACGCCCTGATGAAGAAGGCTCAGACATTCAACACCATCTACAATCAGATGCTTGTCTCAGTCGCCATCCGCGACATGCTTCCCATGGGATTCACCGGTATTTTCGCCGCTATCATGATATTCCTCATGCTCTCGACCGATACCACTTACATGCACAGTTGGGGAACCATTCTTATCCAGGACTTTGTGCTTCCAATGCGCAAGAAGCCCTTTACACCCATTGCCCAGATCAACGCACTGCGCATATCCATTGCCTGCGTTTGTCTCTTTGCCTATCTGTTCAGTCTTTTCTTCGCCCAGATAGACTACATCCTCATGTTCTTCGCCATCACCGGTGCTATCTGGAGCGGTGCGGGTATCGTTATCACTCTGGGACTTTACTGGAAGCGTGGAACGACCGCAGGCGCCTTTACATCCCTGCTTCTGGGTGCTTCTATCGCAACATCCTGCATGATAGCTCAGAACATCTGGGCATCTGACCTGTATCCTTTCCTGGTGAAGCATCCCGGACTGTACAATGCTGTGGACGCTATCTGCCAGTTTGTTACTGCCAAGCTCGGTCCCATCATCGTATGGGAGCTCAATGCCAGCAAGTTCCCCATCAACTCCACTGAAATCGGTTTCATGTGCCAGATCATCTGCATGTTCTCCTATGTTGTGGTTTCCCTGCTTACATGCCGCACTCCCTTCAACATGGACCGCATGCTGCACCGTGGTATCTACAGCACCGGCGAAACAAAGACGAACGTTGAAAAGGAAGATACATCCAATCTTAACATCTTTGCGAAGATCGGCCGTTTCTTCATGAAGCACTTCATCGGTATTGATAAGAACTACACCAGGGGAGACAGGATACTGGCCTACTCAGTATTCATCTACTCATTCATCTACTCTTTCGTCCTTCTCTTCGTGCTTCCCATTGTCTGGAACCTGTTCTCACACTGGGAGATCGAGTGGTGGGCCACCTACTTCTTTATCAAGAACCTGGCGGTTTCCGGTCTTATCGCCATTGTGTCCACATTCTGGTTCGGCATTTGCGGTACCAGGGATCTTATCCAGCTTTACAAAGACCTTGCTCTTAAGGAAGTTAATGACCTGGATGACGGCCGTGTCATAGGCAACATGTCTGTTGCTGACATCGAGGCGATCAAGAAGGCTGAGTCAGAACAGCAGAAGAAAGACAACTGACATTCGCTGAACTGAATCAGTTTTGATTGTTAATCATCCGGAGAGGCTGCCTGAAAGGGAAGCCTTCCGGATGATTGCGTTTTGTACCGGGTATTTTTAAGTTTTACAAGCGGCGTCGATATGAAAAAATCATATAGAAAGTTTTTTGAGGAAGTGGATTCAGCCGTATTGATGAAAAATACGGAAAGGCTGTATGCCCATGAGAAAAGACTGACTTTTGATGACTGGCACATGTCGGCAGAGGAGACGGTGCGCATACTTGATGAAAACGGGATACCCGGCATTGAGAAAATTACTTTTCCCGCAGACGGAAGGACTGCGTATCAGGATAAGATACAGCCTCTGGGATGGACTGCCTCCCAGGGAAAACTTACAATCCTTTCAGCAGAGGGTTTTGAATCCGGGTTTGTTGCTGCGGATTTTGAAAGGCATCCTTTTCATCTTGTGAAGGGGTCTTGTTCGACGGCTGCCGGCGGGGAAGTCGTCAGAATAATAACTCTTGAAGAAGCCCTCAGGGGTGGTGACCTTCATGATGCAATGGTTATGCGCAATCAGCGACATACGCCAAAATGCGATGAACTGGCAACACTTCTCGATCTTGGAGCGCGCGGCGTAATAACTGACTTTGCCATGAACGATGACGTGGAAAGGGATGGTTTGCAGTGGAACAATGCCTTTACGGAGAGAAACAACTGGCATGTTACAGTGGATGACCGACCGTTTATTGCCTATTGCGTCTCTCCAGCCGTTGGTGAAAAACTGCGGACCGCAATAGAGAAGGGGCCGGTGAGCGCACGCATTGAGTCCGATGGCAGGCGTTATGAAAGCACCATTGATGTGGTTACTGCGCTGGTTCCCGGAAAGCGCAGGGAGGAGTTCTGGATCTTCGCCCATTTGTACGAGCCTCTGTCCAATGACAATTCGGCCGGAGTGGCATGTGCTGTCGAGACGGCGCGCCTCATTATGAAAAAGGGAGTTCCGGAGTTTTCGCTGAGGCTTATTTTCGGGCTTGAGCACTACGGATTTGCTGCGTACATGAGTCATCGCGGGGACAGGAACATGGCTTCCGAAGTGATAGGCGGCATAGATTATGATGCTATGTATCTGCGCAGGGACTGGTTTATCCATTTCAATGTGGCGGCCGCCGGTACGCCTTTTTTCGGAAACTGGATTCTGGAGATGCTTGCCGAGGATCTGAAGGGGGAACAGGGCGTGCCGGAGATTGTTTTCAACAACAGTTATGCCAGCATGTATGACGACGATACCTTCCTGAGTGATTCAACAACTGGCATCCCGACTGTATGGCCCATCAGGCGGGGAAAGGCGCTGTGGCATAATTCTCTGCAGACTATGGATTATCTTCATGAGGACGCATTCAGGGTGTGCTGTGCCATGAACACAGCTTTCGTGGATGCGATTCTGTCGCCGGATGTTTCGCTGCTGGTGCGCATTCCGGGCATGATAGGACCGGATCTGGACAGGGAAATTGAGCGGGCTGTTGGGTCCTGCAGAGAGCATTTGACCAGAAGAAGGGATATTATGCGGCAGGATCTGGAAAACTTTGCCAGGTGTTTTGACCCTGCAGTTCTTGAACCTGCATTGAAAGTACTGGAAAGGGAGTTTGATTCAAGGGTGGAGTCGTTGGCAGACTGCCGTGAGGATACTTCTTTTAAAAAGTCACTTGAGGATATCATACCCGGGCGTTTGACTGTGGGATTCCCCTTTGATCAGGCAAAAGTGCCTGCATCGGAAAGGATAGGCATGCCCGGCAGCATTTTATATTCCCCCATGGCCGCCATGCTGTCCAACATGAATGGCTGCCGCAGCATGGCTGAGATAGTCCGCATGGTGGAGCATGAGATATGCAGGATAATACCGGATGAGGAATTGGAGAAATATGTTACGGCTTTCAAACATCTGTGCAAATATGGTTATATAGAGGGATTCTGAAGATCATGTTACGATGATCAAGGTGAAATATGTCATTTGCGCTGGATTTCATAAAAGTGTTCATCTGGATATTGTGCAGCATGGCACCCTGGCTGCTGGCCGGCCTTGCCGTTTCAGGGATCATGTCACTGTTTTTTACTCCTGAACGCGTCAGAAAGCATCTTGGCGGTGCGGGATTCATGCCTGTTCTGAAGGCTGTGCTTGCAGGCATACCCCTTCCTCTGTGTTCCTGCGGAGTTCTGCCTGTTGCCGCTTCCCTGAAAAAGGAGGGAGCAGGTTCCGGAGCTGTTGCTGCATTTTATGTTTCAACTCCCCAGATCGGAGTGAACAGCATGATACTTACTTTTTCTGTGATGGGCTGGGCAATGGGGCTTGTCCGTATTGCCGCTGCATTCGTCACGGGGATGACATGCGGTCTGCTTGCGGGGAAGATGACTAAGACGGAATCTTCTCCGTCATTCATGAAAAGGGAACAGGAATGTTCCTGCTGCTGCCATGAATGCAGTCGCACGAAGAAGACTTCCGGATCACCGCTTTTCCGGGCTATGGACTATGGTTTCAACAGAATGGTGGCCGAGGTCGCACCGTCCATGATGGCAGGGCTTCTGATCGCCGCACTTATTCAGCTGCTTCTTCCCGATGATCTCGGGGTATCTTTTTTCAAAGGACATGCCTTTCTTGAGTTTGCCGCTCTTGTTTTGATCGCCATACCCTTGTATGTGTGTTCCAGCAGTGCGGTTCCCATTGCAGCGGCCCTTGTGATGAAGGGAATATCACCCGGAGCAGCTCTGGTTTTCATGCTTGCAGCTCCCGCATCAAATGCAGTAATGATAGCTTCCATGATAAAAGTGCTTGGCGGAAAAGCTACTGTGATTTATATTGTCGTCTTGGCATTCGTGTCCATTGCTGCCGGTGTCCTTCTTAATCTGAGTGGATTGCCGTTCAATATTGCGGGGCAGGAATGCTGCGGGGTGATGTGCATATCGGTGACAGGCCAGATATGCGGTGCGATTTTCATTGCCCTGATGCTGCGATGCCTGATTGCCGGATGGCTTGAACGCCGCCGCTCATTCCTTAAACGGGGATAATATGTACGATTTTGAAAAATTGGATACGCGTGAATGGCAAGAGGTGCTGAGAATGCGCCAGAAGGCCTTGCGCACATATACAAGGACAGTTGTCCTGTATGATGATCTGCCGGCTGCAGAAGAGCTCGTGGAGCAGCATCTTTCTGCATCTCTCAGCGAGGATGAGATGGATGTCCTTAAGAATTCCCTGGTACCGCCGGAAATGAAACTCAAGCATAATTGGGAGAACAGGGGAGATGAACCTGCTATGGATCCCCAGGAGGAGGCAAACTATCAGGAAAATGAACTGATGGAGAGGGGAGACGCCTCCAATGCGGTACTCACGCTGAATAATGTGCTGGAGTTGAACAATTCCTTTTTGCAGCAGTGGCTGAGGACAATGGCGGTTCATGGTACGATGAAAGACTGCAGAAATTATCTGGCAGTGATAGATCTGCTCAGTGACAATAGTTTTCTTCTTTCATTTGTGATGGATGCGGTCTTGCGTCATTACAAAAGTATGGCTATCGCCCTGGTCTCATGCGCGCGCTCAAATATTTTCAGCTTGCTTGCTTTTATAAGGCGCAATTTCAATGTGGCAGAAGTGCTGCCTCCTGATTTCCAGATATTTGAAGCTGATTTTATCTGCATGGCGGAAGAATTGGCAAATTGTCTTGAAAAATTGGATAATGGCGGTTGATCTTATGAATGGCAATATGAGGGAAAAAGATGAAAAGGCGGTTTTTGTCCTGAATGCATCCGATGCAAAATCCGGGTACATTGCCTCATTTTCAGGTACATGGATAAAGTCTCCAGTTCTGGAATGTACTTTGCCGCAAGGTGCGAAAAAAGTGGTTCTGGACACTTCAGGCCTGAAAGATTGGGACGGAACCTTTGTCGCTCAGGTATACAGATTGAGCAGGATGTGTTCCGGAAGAAAGGTGGAACTGGATACATCGTCCCTCCCCAAAGGAGCGGCTAATCTGCTGGCTCTGGCTTTGGCTGCGCCTGTGCGCGAAAATGAGGAAAAGCGTAATTCAGCAGGTTTTCTTGAGGGCATAGGGCGTACTGTGGAAACGGCAGCCTTCGCCACACGGACAGGATGTTATTTTGTCGGTGCGGTGACAGTTGCACTGTGCCGGATGATCACAGGCCGGGCCAGATTCAGCTGGCGGGATGTGTTTCTGGAGTTGTACAAGGCAGGTCCGGATGCTCTGTTTATTGTAAGTCTCATAGGTTTTCTTTTGGGAGTGATTCTGGCGTTCATAGGCTCCATCCCCCTTAAATGGTTCAAGGCAGAGCTTTATGTAGCCAGTTTTATAGGCATAGGACTGCTGCGCCTGCTGGGAGCCACCATGGCCGGGGCTGTTATGGCCGGTCGTTCTGGTGCCGCCTATTCCGCCGAGCTTGGCACAATGAAAGTCAATGAAGAGATAGATGCCCTGGAGACCATGGGAATATCTCCAGTGGAGTATCTGGTCCTTCCCCGCTTTCTCGGGATGACGCTTATGATGCCATTTCTGTGTATTTTTACTAATGTGTCTGGCATTATCGGAGGGATTTTTGTAAGCACCTTCTATCTGAACATCAGCGTGACGGAATTCTGGGCAAAACTGGTTGAGACCACGAGGGTATGCGATTTGATGATAGGGGTGATAACAAGTTTTGTTTTCGGAATATTGATTGCAATATGCGGCTGCCTGAGAGGGCTGCGGTGCGGCAGGGATTCGGAGGCAGTCGGACGCGCTACCACATCTGCCATGGTCAGCAGCATAATATGCATGGTGATTGCCACATTTATAATTACTGTGACAAGCGTGGCTCTGGGGTACTGATATATGAATGACATACCGATCAGCATACAGAAGCTTACGATGGCATATAATGGCCATGTCGTTCAGCGTGATATCAGTTTTGACGTGAAGAAAGGCTCCATATTCATTGTAATGGGGGATTCCGGATGCGGCAAAAGCACTTTGCTCAGGCATTTGACAGGGCAGATGCGTCCCTTTTCCGGAAGAATAATGCGAAATGGAAAAGATTTTTGGAAATGCAGTGAAGAGGAAAGAATAGAGATAATGCGCTCTTCCGGGCTTTTGTTTCAGGCGGGAGCCCTGTGGAGCGGGATGACATTGGAGGAGAATGTGGCGCTGCCTCTGCGGCAGTTTACAAATTACAGCAGGGCACAGATACATGATCTGTGCATGTACAAGCTGGCATTGGTAGGGCTGGCCGGTTCGGAAAAGTTGTATCCATCGCAGATAAGTGGCGGCATGAGGAAAAGAGCGGGATTGGCCAGGGCAATGGCTTTGGATCCGGATGTCCTTTTCTTTGATGAGCCTTCAGCCGGTCTGGATCCGTTGAGCGCCAGGAGGCTGGATGAACTCATAATACAGCTGAGAGATACTCTCAATGCCACATTCATAGTGGTCACCCATGAGTTGGAAAGCATTTTTATGATAGGAACGGATTCGGTTTTTCTTGATTCGGAGACTCATACCATGCTGGGGCGCGGGGCACCAATGGAATTGAAAGAAAAATCTGAAAATGATAAAATACGTGCATTTTTAAGGCGTGGAGAAAGATAATGGAAAGCAGCAAAAAGTATGTTTACATCGGGGCACTGGTTATATCAGCTGTCTTCCTTTTTGTTATTCTGCTCACCAGTCTGGGTGGATGCGGCGTGTTGAGCAGCAAGGTAAATTATACTATTTACTTTGACAGGTCCGTCAAGGGGCTCAGCGTCGGGGCCCCCGTTACTTTCAAGGGAATAAGGATCGGCAATGTTAAGACCATAAGACTTGTCAGATTTGATGACAAGGCGAATATTGCGGAAAACAGCATCTGTCCCGTTGAGGTGGTAGTCGAGATAGAGGCTGCTCATATTGAAAATTGGACCAAGACCGGATATAGTTCCATGAGGGTGCTGAAGCAGAAGATTCTGAAACAGATACTGGTTGAGGCATGGGTACGGGAAATGGTTGTGGATTATGGCATGGCGGCACAGCTTCAGACAGTCAGCCTGATTACAGGGCAGCTGGCGGTGGTATTGCATGTGAGCGGCGAGAAAAATGAGAATCCAGAAGATTTGGTAAATCTGAAGAAGAATGTCCTCCCTGTCAGAAGTACGGCCGTGGATGACATTTACAAGGCCTTTCACAGGTTTAATATGACAGAGGTCGCAAATATGCTTCTTTCACAGATAAGCTCATTTGTTATTTCAGGAAAGAGCAGAAAAATGCTGGAGAACCTGTACAGCATAAGTGATGGCGCAAAAATTGCGGTCAATGATGTTAAGGTCGCACTTGAAAAGATCAAGGGGGGAGAAGACTGTGATGAAGGTCTCAGCGCAGCTTTGGTCAAATTGAACAGGGCGCTGGACGAAGGGACAGCTTTGATCTCACAGATAAAGGCGGATGCGGCAGGTATGTCAGACAGGATCAACAAGACGCTGGACAGCGCTCCCGGAATGCAGGAACGACTTGGTAAGTCACTGGACAGGCTGGACAGGGTCACGGAAAATGCAGGACAGCTTCTTGAAAAGGACGGCAGAGTGGACAAGCTGCTCGGCAATGCGGACAGTGTGGTCAGAAAGGCCGGGGATGCAATGCAGGAGGATTCGCCAGTCATTATCAGGCTGGAGCAGACATTGGATGAATTGGATAGGACTATGCGTTCATTGCGTGAATTGACTGACATGCTGGAGCGTCGTCCTGAAGTGCTTATAAGGGGGAAATGATGAAATTGGCATTATATGTTTTATTTGTGACGATAGTGTTTTTTTGCGGCTGCCTGTCTTCCAGGATGGATAAATATTATCTGTTGAATCCGAAGCCGGTCAATGAGCGTGTTTCTGTGACCCTGCGAAATATAGAGCTTCCTGAATATCTGGAGCAGAACAATTTGGTAAGGTGCGTCGGTGAAAACAGAATAGAGTTCATTGAAGGTCACAGATGGATGGGCAGTTTCAAGGAAATGTTCGGGGATGCTATTGAGGATGGACTGAAATCCGGGGAAGGACGGCGAGTCATTTTGAAGATACGCAGACTGGCTGCATATGATGATGGAAAGTTTCATGCTGAGTTGGAGTGCCTGGAAGGCGATAAATCCAACCGCATTTCTTTTTTTCTGCCCTGTAAAAGCGATGACCCTGATTCAATTGTTTCTGCGTACAGCGCAGCTGTCGCAGAGATACTTAAAAGACTGGCAGCCCTCTGATGGGCTTGTATAGGGCGGGGAGAAGCGGATATATGTACGATGTAGTTGAAATGTTGAAGGATCTTGTGAGGATAGACAGCCGTACTACTCATCCTATAGATTGGAAAGGGGAACTGGAGGCCAATGAGGAAAATGTGGCCGCTTATGTTATTCCTGTGCTTGAAAAAATGGGCTTTGGAATAGAAGTGCAGTATCCGGCGCCCCACAGACCCAATGTGATCGCTTTCCGGGGCAGGGGGGACAGGCCTGCCTTCGGGCTGACGGCGCACATGGATACAGTCGGCGTGGACGGCATGACAATCCCTCCGTTTGAGCCGGAGGTAAAGGACGGCAATCTCTACGGCAGGGGATCATGCGATACCAAGGCAAGCCTGGCTGCAATGATAAGAGCTTGCGAAAAGATAATAGAGCAGGGCATTGACACGGATCTGGTGTTCATTGCAGTGGCTTCTGAGGAATCAGGATGCGAGGGGTCCAGGCGTCTTGACCTGACAAAATACAACTGTGGCGGATTTGTTGTCGGGGAACCGACTTCATGCAGGCCTGTTGTGGCTCATAAGATGCACTCGACGGTTGAGTTTATCTGCAAGGGAAGGTCTTCCCATGGCTCCAGGCCGGAATTCGGGGATAACGCAATTGTGAAATGCTCCCGTTTCATAGATTTTCTCCAGAGAGAGATAGTCCCTTACTACGATTCTATAACCAATCCCATTTTTGAAAGAGGATGTACATTTTCTCCTACGCAGATATCAGGTGGTACAAAGTCAAACATAATCCCGGATGTGTGCTCAGTGATATGCGATATGCGTCTGCTTCCTGAAGCAGGGGCTTTTGAAGACAATGTGAATATGATAGTTGAAAGGGCGGAGGCTGCCCTTGGCTTCCGGGTCGATGTGGGATATGCGTATTCAGCTTTTGCCTTGAAAAGCGGGCTGGACGGGGATTTTGTCAAGTCGGTGTGTGAAGCAGTGGCGAAAAACGGAGTCGATGCATCCCCGGTGACTGCAGCCTACGGCACGGATGCCGGTTGTCTGTCGAATATGGGGCTGGATTGCGTGGTGCTTGGTCCCGGCGATATTAAGGTTGCTCACAGTGCAGTGGAATATGTGCCGTTGAGTGAAGTGCAAAAGGCTGTCGATATATATGTGGAGGCCGCACGGATATTTTCAGATAAGGTGAATCATGGCTGATTTAAGAACTGAATTGAGCGGTTTTGCTTTGCGGAACCCTGTTGTCACCGCCTCCGGTACATTCGGATATGGCTCGGAGTATGCCGGACTTGTGGATTTTGAGAAGCTGGGTGCGATTACGGTAAAGGGGGTATCCCCGTTTCCGTCTCATGGAAATCCCATGCCCAGGGCCGTTGAAGTCTACGGAGGCATGCTGAATGCCATAGGATTGCAGAACCCCGGAATAGACAAGTTTATAGAAGATGAGCACTATCTGCCTTATTTGCGTACTTTGCCCTGCGGAGTGATAGTAAACATCTGGGGGCGTACCGTGGAGCAGTATGCAGAAGTAGCTGCGCGGCTTGAAGAGGTGAAGGAAGGCATTTCCGCTTTGGAGATAAACATATCCTGCCCAAATGTAAAGGAGGGCGGAATAGCATTCGGAACGGATACCGGAGAGGCAGCAAAGGTGGTGTCGGCCGTGCGAAGGGTCACCGGTATTCCGCTTATAACGAAGTTGAGCCCGAATGTGACGAACATAGCTGACTTTGCAAGAGCCGTTGTAGATGCCGGCTCCGATATGGTGTCACTGATCAATACTATTACTGGAATGGCAATTGACATAGAGAGGCGTGCGTTCAAGATAGCCAACAGGACAGGCGGCATGAGCGGTCCTGCACTGAAACCCATTGCCGTGCGTATGGTCTATGAAGTAGGCAAGGCTGTTTCCGTGCCGATTATCGGAATGGGCGGCATACGCACCGCCGAAGATGCAATCGAGTTTATGATGGCAGGGGCAACGGCAATATCCGTGGGGACGGCTACTTTCACCGATCCTTCGGCTCCTGTGGAAATAGCGGAGGGAATTGGCCGCTGGCTTGACGATCACGGTGTGGCGTCGGTGAAAGATATCGTCGGGGTCATGTGAGATGGATGGAACATTTAAGGAGAATGCCATGAAATATTATCGTCTGCTGTTGGTTTTATTTATTGCATTTGGTTTTGCTGTCAGGGCGGGAGACCACAAGTGGCACAGGTCGATCATGATGAATGGAAACGGAATCATGCAGGGACCACTCATGGATATAAAGGGCAGCAAGCTTAAAGTGAAATATTCATCTGGTGACAATTCTCCAATTCTTATAGAACTGTACAGTGAGGACGGTTCCCAGAAGATGGAGCTGGTCAAGTCCTCCAACAGGCAGACCTTGTCCGGAGTACGTTTTTTTGCACCCAAAAAGGGATTTGAGCGGGGGTATCTTAAAGTCCGTGGATCCTACAACGGATGGCAAGTCCAGTTTGAACAGTTTGTGGATGATGTGAGGGGATGGCAGCTTACAAGATTGGAAAAGCAGAGTCCTGAAATTGGAAAGATCGCCGCCTGGAGCGGGGATGTAGATGAGACTGCTGAATTGCCTGTTTCATTGGACGCAAAACGGAGCCGTCTGAGGTTCCGCGCACTGGATAATGGGCGGCTCAAGGTGGAAGTCATAGGTGAAGATGGAAGCATGGCTGCTTTGCTGTATATGTTTCGCCAGGGCGTGTATGATACATGGCTTTATAGGCCGGGTGAATATAAAGTGCGCCTGACGCAGGCGTCCATGCCCTGGACACTTGAAGTGGATTCTGTTGAATAAATCCTCGGGGTTGTGAATATGGAAAGGGAAGACCATCTGCCCAGGCTGCATGTACAGACTCTGGCTGAATTGAATTACTGCGTTGATACGGCGCGGAGAGATGCGGCGTATGCCTGTCTGTGCGATGCTGCCATGGTGGAGTGGCCTTCTGAACATACTGAACGCAGGAAAATGTACAGAAGGTGCGTTGTTCTTATAAATGCCGCTTTGGAGGCTACGGAGCATTCTTCAAGGGGAAAGAAGGATCCACGCAGTGCGCTTTCGGAAAAACCCCTGCTGCATCTTCTGAATCTTATAAGGCAGCAGCTGGAGACACTTCATTCCATCACGGTGCATGTCAGAAATGTGGGTGATGAGGCAGAGGTTCTGGCAGAACATCTGGGGGAGGATGTGTTCAGAAAAGTGGAACAGGCCTGTTTTACCTTCCTTGAGCATGAACTTGCCGCCCTGAAGGCCTTCAGGGACACTTTGGGTATAGGCAGGACTCTTGTGGAGGCAAATACATCAGGGCGCCTGGAACATTTTACTGTAGATGAAAAACGCCGCTATGAAAAGGCATACAAGGAGTATATGGCCCACTATTCAGGTGAGGTGATTTAATGGGTAAGATACGGTTTTTATACATACTGCCGGCATTGGCTGTTTTGATTTTCTGTACTGCTGCCTCAAAGATGGACAAGGCCCGGGCTGAATGGATGGGCGGTTTTCAGAAGATGGAAACTGCTGACAAGTCAGCAGGGACAAATACGGTCGGGGCATTGGAATTGTATCAGGAAAGCCTGCAGATTTTTGAAAATGTCCGCAGAAAGTATCCGCAATGGAATCCGGCTTTGCTGAATTACAGGATAAATTACTGCCAGCAGAAAATCCGTGAGATGGAGTTGAAGCTGGAAAGCAGGGCCAATACATTGTCGGCTGAAGAACTGCTTTCTCTGACTAAAAGGCAGGCAAAGGAACTGCAGGACAGCGAGAATGCTCGCAAGGAATTGGATTCCAGGGTCGCTTTTCTTACGGAAGCGCTGCAGCGTGCCAGAGAAGAAGCGGCAAAGGGTGCAGGATTTGAGGTTACGGTAGCCAATCTGGCAGCTGCAAAGGCAAATAACGACAAGTTAATGGAAAACCTCAGAATGCAGGTCAGAACACTTGAGGAGGAATTGGCTGAATCGAAGAAAAGCAGTTCCCGTGCGGACAAGTTGTCAAAACAGTCTGAAAAACTGAGAAAAAAGCTGGATGAAACGGCGTCTGAACTTGATGAACTCAGAAGATTATATGATGAAAAAAAGAAAGAGGCCGGAACTTTCGAAAGGGAACTTAAGCATCTCAGGCGCAATTATGATGATAAGGAAACAGCGCTGCGCGTGTCCGGTGAATTGGCCGAGTCGAGAAAGCGTGAGCTTGTTGAACTGCGCAATGCGGTGGAGTCCGCCGATAAGAAAAGCAGATTGCTTGAGCGCAACAAAGCTGAACTTGAAGCGCAGCTGGCTGCCGAAAAAAGGCGGGAGCAGGAACTTGTTGAGGAAATAGAGTCTTTGAAAAAATTGCGCAAGGCTGATGCTGTGACTATAGGTCAGTTGAAGGCCGGAGCGGATCTTGCCACATTGTCCCAGGCTGAGGGAAAACGCCTTAAAGGCGAACTTGAGGCTGCTCTGGATAAATTGAAGGCAAGAGAGCAGGCGCTTTCTTCGGCAAATGTGGAGCTGACTGATTTGAGAAACAAGTATAATCAGTCCAGAGCGCAGGCTGTTGCCAGTGATGAAAAGAATCTTGAGCTCATGTCTCAGCTTGCAAGGACAAAGTCCATGCAGGAAAAGGCAGAGCAGAAGGCTCTTTCCCTTACGACGGAACTTGATGAGACCAGGATATTGCTTGAAAAATCCAAGGCAGATTCTGTTGAAACACAGAAGAAGATAAATAATCTTGACAATGTGTACAAGGAGGAGCTGGAGCGTAAATTGGGTCTGCAGACGGAAGTCGCGAGAAAACAGGAGGAGCAGATCAGACTTCTTCAGGAAAGGATAGATGTGGAAAGCAGAAAAAATGCCTCTGAAGTTACAAAGTTCAGGAATGATCTGGAAGATGCCAGAGGCATGATAGCGAATGCTGAAAGAAATCGCAGGGAAGACGCCGCAAAGATGGCTGCTGCTGAAAAGCAGAT
>JAZURH010000201.1:0-6984 GCA_045606125.1 Lentisphaeria bacterium
TGAACAATTTGCTGGGTCTGGTGAATTTCGTTTGGTCCATTGACAGGGAAAACCAGGAGTTTTCCCAATACAGAACCCAATTACTCGAAATCAAACGTTTTTGGAATAGTGTACCTCGGTAGCATCGCACTTGCAGGAAAAAAACAGCGACCAAAGGTTTTCGTTTTTTTAATAACGGGAAAGGAAACAAACGGAAAATGAACCTCGTGCCGCAAGGAAAAGTTTAGAGTTGAGATGCAAGTGAAGCCAGGCGGCGTATGTTTTCCGCCAGATCCGCAGCCGCTTTTTTGCAATCGGGCGCCAGTTTCTTTAACGGAGTGTCGTAAAATCTGTCCTCTATGGGTTTGCGCATGGCGGCAATGTCCCCATCCGGTCTGACGCGGGTGTTGTCCCTGATTGCCTTTTCCCAGAATGTTTTCCACATTTCCAGCTCCGGCAGATAAAGTCCCCTGTACAGTTCCACTATCCCCGTACGGCAGTATCCGCAGGAGGCGTTTCCCTTGAGTGTCTTTTCAAAGTCCGGATTGCACTCGTGTTTTTTCTGCAGGTCCTTAAGCGATGCGTAGAGAGAGTATTCTGAACTTGCCGATAGTATTTCCATTACAGTCAATTCCATTTTCTTCAGATCGTCCATGCGCTTAAGAATGTCATTTCCTGTGTCTTCTCCACCGAGCCATTTTTCTATTTGGAGCAGAATTCTGTAAATTGAGAAAGTTTGGAGCCTGTCAGCTGCACATCTTGCAAGGTCAAGGAGGTCTCTTTTGACGAAGTCGGGAGCGTCCTTATCAGCGACCTTTGCCATGTCCACCAGTATTGCGGGCAGGTCCTTTATCATGTCTGCCTGCTTGGAAGCATGATAGTCCGCCCGCTGGAAAATGTGGCGTGGAACCTTCCAGACGCCTTCATGCACCAGTCTGTGGGCAGTGCTTCCGTACTGGAATACAGTCAGGTCTTCCGGACGCTGTCCCGGACCGCACCAGTGTTTTGCCTTTATGCAGGGCAGCATGCGTTTCCAAAGTGCATTCATGGCTTCCCTGTGTTCCGGCAGATAGCGCTTGCCGCAGAATTTATCCAGGAAAGATGAAATATGCACATTTTCCGATGTGGGTGCCCATGCGTTTTCTGCAAGGTATTCAAGCATCAGTGTGTCTGTATGGGAGTTTTCCGGCCACATGACCATGCCTTTACACATTTTGTCCTCTGCGGCTATTGGCAGCCTCTTTTCTATGGCGTCATAATTGCCGCGCAGCTCGTTTTCAGGTTCGTATGCGTGGAAAATGCCGTATATCCATGGGAAGTTTCCACAGAGGTCCCAAGTCTGGAAGGTGCGTGATTCATCATCCGTGTCCGAAGTGTAGTCGAATATCAGGGTGTTTTCAGGATTCAGTTCTTTTGTAAGCTCACGCACTTCCCCGGCAGTCCAGTGCATGCAGAAATCCCAGCTTGCTATCAGCAGCGGAGCATTGGGATATTTTTCTCTCAGCTTTGACTGTATTCTGCGGTATGTGTACAGTTTCATCTGCTGGTTTGCCTCTCTGTCAGCATAGCATTTCCTCTCAGCGAGGCCTATGGTATGGAACATTTGCGGTGAACCATATTCCCTGATATGGGTTTCAGTCAGCTTGAAATAGGCGTCCAGGTTTTTGTCCTGGCGTATGTCCCATACAAGTCCGGTCTGCTCTGAATATCCGGATGTGGTCTGCGGCATGAAATCCGGCTTGACTTTGTCAAGATATTCCTGGGGAGTCCTGCTGTACCAGTGGGTCATTGTACCCAAGTCTTCCGGATGTATAAGATCCCTTTCCCTGGCGTACTGAAGAATTTTTTTGCGGAGTTCCGCCCTGTACTCAAGTTTCCAGAAAAGCGTTCTGTCGTCGTATGAGCGGGGCTTTGCCTCCGGTATGTCGTATCCTTCCGGATAGTGGACAATGTCCGGGAAGGCCTTTTGGAATACATCATCCATTCCAATGCGCAGCATGAACAGGTTCATCCTTTTCTTTATGAACCAGTCTAATTCCTTTTTCCATTCATCGAAGTCCCAGTGTTCAGCCTGGAAGCGGTTCAGGCTGCGGTGGGCAAAGTAGCGCAGTCCTCTGTATAGGAAACGGGGCTGCTCAATGATGTTCATGCCGGTTGTGTCAATGTTCTTTGCTTTTGGAATTATGTCTCCGTCCCAGAAGTAACGGCATCCTGCCCTGTGTTCAAAGAAGTGATACACGGCGTAGAGCAGGGCTCTCGGGCGCCCTGCTGCCATAAACAGCATCTGCCGCCCGTTCTGTTCTGCTGAACGGAGCTGGTAGCTGTCTGACCCCACGGCAAGACGGAACTGGGGAATGACTTTTTCAATTACCTTGGAATGCACGAAGGCCGAATCCGCATCCGATCCTATTACGATCAGATCGCTTTTACCGTCGTCTTCCGTAATTACTGCAAGCTTCTTTCCGGTTATCCTGCACCACATATCCGCAAATGCATCCGCGGCTATGGCATATATTCCGTCTTTTTTCGGTATGAGTATCTTTTTCATGGGGTCAGATTTTTTTTGCATTTTACAGGTTATTTTTTCTGAGGAAATCGCATAGAGCGACTGAGAGCCGCAGGAATCCCAGGTCTGTCAGGTGGGCTCCGTCAACGGCGCATTCCCAGTAGTCTTCACCCAGAGCGTCATGGAAGGCATCGAAGTAGAATATGCTGCAGTCTCCTGCATTTCTGCGTTTTTCCGCTTCGGCGCGCATGATTTCGTTTTTCCTCTGGAGGCTGTCAAGTCCCATTTCCGGAAGGGACGGCCTTCCCGGTGTGGGGCCAACGAGCACGACCGGTACATCCGGGTATGCTTTCTTTATTGTATCTATCACATTGGGCAGGGTGGCGGAAAGCCATTCAGGATCCACATTCCAGGTGTAGTCTATGAGATACAGTCCTGCGTTCTTCACATCAGCCAGCATATTTGCGATCTCGGGTTCACCCTTGCCGCTGCCGGAAAAGGCCAGATTGACCACTTCCCTGTCCAGCATGCGGGAAACTATGTTTGAGGACGCCATGCCGGGGCGTGTGGCACATCCTCCCTGTTGTATCGATGTGCCGTACCATACCACTTTGGTATCGTCAGCATAAGGGGTGGGAGGTTCGATTGCGGCATCTTCGTCCAGACCAACTGCCAGAGATGTTACTCCGTTGTAAAGCGGGAAGTTTATGATCACGTCTCTCATTTCCCTGCGAACGCCGGATACGATCTCTGCGGAGAACTCCAGCACGCTATGGTCCGTCCTTGTAACACCGAAGCATTTCCAGATTCCGTCGCACTTGAGATAAAGATCAAAACCGGCGCTTCCTGTGAATGCCATGTGGTCCATGCCGCCTATGTTAAGCAGCGCTCCTTTCAACTGGAACGTGCCGCTGTCCGTTCTGAATCGCACCTGTCCTCCCGCTGTGTGTGGTGACAGATTGTAGGCCCCGCAACTTTCGGCAGGTACCATTTTTTTTTGCCCGTTGGGGAATTGGGTGACTTCCGGAGTGAGTTCATCCGGAAGCCTGTGGTATGTATGGTATTTGTCAAACCATGAAAAGCCAGACAGCTGCATTGGTTTTTCGTATGGGAGATGCCATGCAATACCGTCCCCATTGGCCGGTTTGAATGCCATGTTCTTGTCTATTTCGCTGAATTTGCTGTAGTCTCCTGCCATTTTCCGTACTCCTGCTTCAGTGAGGAAAAATTAGAAAAAAATGTAAAAAATGTAAAACTGTTGAAATTGCAGTGCAATATACATCTTTGGGTGTATATTAACAAGTTGTTTGAAAGACATAAAAGAGCATATTTTGTCGTGCCCACTGCTGATTTTTTTTCTGTTCCGGCATTTGTAGGGGCGTGACAGTTTTCCGGAGATCATTGCCATGATTTATGATGTTGCCATTATCGGTGCGGGTGTTTCAGGTGCGTCCACGGCCTGGCAGCTTTCCCACTATGAACTCAAGACAATACTGATAGAGCGTTCTGCGGATGTTTGTTTCGGTGTTTCGAAAGCCAATTCCGGAATAGTCCATGGCGGTTTTCATCATTCAGTCAGTACATTGAAGGCACAGTTGGAGATACGCGGCAATCTGATGTTTGAAAAATTGCAGCATGAGCTGGGATTCCCGTTCAGGCGCAGCGGCATACTTGTGGTGGCATACAGCGATGAGGAGATGCACACGGTGCGTGCACTTTATGACCAGGGCGTGGCAAACGGTGTGACAAATCTGGAAATGTGCGGGCGGGACAGACTGCTCCAGCTTGAACCTAAACTGAACAAGGAAGTGGTGGGCGGATTTTATGCGCCGGGTGGCGGCACGGTGGAACCATACCGCTATGTATTTTCCCTGGTGGAATCCGCAGTGCACAACGGCGTGGAGCTGATGTGCAACTGGAAGGCTGTCAAGGGGGAATATGACGGCGACCACTGGACTATACATGGAGAAGACGGCGGCGTGATAGAGGCCAGGTATGTGGTAAATGCAGCCGGGCTTTTCGCGGATGAGGTGTCCAGGGCATTCGGTGGTGAAGTTTTCAAGATACATCCCCGCAAAGGCGAGGAATATCTTCTTGACCGCTCCAGTCACGGGCGTCCCGAGCATGTGATATTCCCTGTTCCGTCAAAGCATTCCAAGGGAGTGCTTGTAATTCCGACTGCGGAAGGCACAACCATGATAGGTCCGACGGCCGATCCTGTCGAGGACAAGGAAGACACGGAGACTACAAGCGATCATCTCCAGCGCATTCTTGGACTTGTGCGCAATATGATAGACGGCATAAGCCCCAGGGATCTTATAACATCGTTTGCCGGATTGCGTCCCGTGCTTGACTCCGAGGATTTCTATATTGAGCCTTCCAAGCTTGTTCCTTCGTTCATACAGGTCGCAGGCATTCAGTCTCCCGGATTGACTGCGTCCCCCGCCATAGGTGAATATGTGAAAGACCTTCTGAAGGGCGAGGGATTGCGGATGGTGGAGAAGTCCCGCATCGAATATGATCTGGAGCGCAAGTATACAATACGCTCTGTAAGTGAGGCAGAGGCAGAACGGCTGCACGGTGAGGACCCTGCCTGGACTCATATAATCTGCCGCTGCGAAAAAATCTCCGAGGCGGAGATAATAGAGGCCGTCCGCAAGGGGCATACAACCATGGATGGCGTAAAGTTCTACACCCGCGCCGGAATGGGGCGTTGTCAGGGCGGTTTCTGTGCTGCCAAGATAATGAAGATTATCAGCCGTGAAAGCGGGATACCCATGGAAGAACTTACCAAGCGGGGCGGAAGCAGCCGTCTGATCCTTGGGAAACTCGGCGACCTGCAGGTCAAGTGCTGATCAGGAGATACATGCTATGAAAACAGAAGAATACGATGTGGCTGTCATAGGCGCAGGTGCCGCCGGACTATCGGCTGCTGCAGTTACCGCGGGAGCCGGACGTTCCACACTGGTAATAGACCGTGAGGATTTTCCCGGAGGAATATTGCGTCAGTGCATACATAATGGTTTTGGACTGCGCTATTTCAAAAAGGAGCTGACGGGACCGGAATACGCGGAAATGGTGGCGGAGAAAGCAGAGGCCGCCGGAGCCGTGTATGCTCTTGGAAACACTGTGACTCAGTTCGGGAAAATGGAGGACGGACGCTTTGAATTGACTATGTTCTCGGCAAAGGACGGAGTCAGGAAGATTTATGCAAAGGCAGTCATGCTGGCCATGGGATGCCGTGAACGGAACAGGGGTAATCTGGCAACTCCCGGCACGCGCCCGGCTGGACTTTATACGGCTGGCTCAGCCCAGAGGCTTTTGAACATGGAGGGCATGCTGCCTGGCAAAAGCGCTGTGATAGTCGGCTCCGGGGACATCGGGCTTATAATGGCCAGGCGTCTGCGGTGGTGCGGTATCCAGGTCAAGGCTGTGATAGAGATCATGCCCCATCCGTCAGGGCTTACCAGAAATGTGGTGCAGTGCCTCAATGACTTCAATATTCCCCTTTATCTGTCCCATTCCGTTGTGAAAATCTGCGGACGGGACAGAGTGGAGGGAGTGGATGTGGCCCCGCTTGAGCAGGGAATGCCGAATATGGACGGCAAGTTCCATATTGACTGTGACACGGTTCTGTTTTCCGTGGGACTTATGCCGGAGAACGAACTTTCCGTTCAGGCTGGCGTTGAATTGAATCCTGCCACCGGCGGTGCCATTGTGAATGCCAATTACGAGACAAATGTGAAAGGCGTGTTTTCGGCCGGTAATGTGCTGCATGTGCATGACCTGGTGGATTTTGTGTCTGAGGAGGCGGCCCGCGCTGCTGAAAGGATACTTGCGTATCTTGATGGCGAAGATGACGGCGAGTCATGCCGGGTCACTGTTGGCGCCAATCTAAAGTATGCAGTGCCGACATCGTATTTCCCGGGACGGAGCACATCTTTTTCTTTCCGTCCTCTGATTGTTACCGACAATGGGGAACTTACAGCGGAATTGGACGGAAAGATTGTATGGCGAAGGAAACTTCCTTTTGTGCGTCCTGCGGAGATGATAGCGGTGGAATTATCCGCCGAACTGCTTACAGGCGGTGAATTGGTGTTCAATCTGGCAAAGGGGAAGGAAGAATGAAAAAGGAAATGATATGTATATGCTGTCCCCGCGGATGCCGTCTGACGGTTGAAAGGGCTGATGAGAACAGCGAATGGAATGTGACCGGCAACCAGTGCCCCCGGGGTGTTACCTATGCGATTCAGGAGATAAGCAATCCCTGCAGAACGGTCACTGCAGTTGTGCGGACGAACAGCCTGAATGTTCTGTTTTTGCCTGTCAGGACGGATCGTCCATGTCCAAGTCGGATCGTAGCCATGTCGTTCTGTGAGCCAAGGAGTTGCTGCTTGCTGTTGTCTTCCTAAGACCGCTTGGCCTCCGACTTCTGCAGTTGTGCGGACGAACAGCCTGAATGTTCTGTTTTTGCCTGTCAGGACGGATCGTCCATGTCC
>JAZURH010000202.1:0-6569 GCA_045606125.1 Lentisphaeria bacterium
GTTCAAGTATGAGAACATCAACCAGGTTCCCAAACTTGAGAAGATCGTTCTGAACATGGGTCTCGGTGCTGAGAAGGACAACCCCAAGGGTCTGGAAAGCGCCATCGAAGAGCTCGGCATCATCGCCGGCCAGAAGCCCATCGTCACCAAGGCGAAGAAGTCCGTCGCGAACTTTAAGGTTCGTGAGGGCATGAACGTCGGCGCAAAGGTCACCCTCCGTCAGGATAAGATGTACTACTTCGCTGACAAGTTCATGAATATCGTCCTGCCCCGCGTCCGCGACTTCCGTGGTGTTTCACCCAAGTCATTTGACGGCGTTGGCAACTACAACTTCGGTCTCTCGGAACAGTCCGTCTTCACCGAAATCGATCTGGACAAGGTAAAGCACACAATCGGTATGAATATCACCATCGTGACCAGCGCCCGCACCGACGAGGAAGCGCGCGATCTGCTTTCCATGATGGGAATGCCGTTTGCAAACTGATAGAGGAATACTACCGTGGCAAAGAAAAGTTTGATAGTTAAGTCCCAGCGGACACCGAAGTTCTCCACGCGCGGATATTTCCGTTGCGAGAGGTGCGGTCGTGTTCGTGCTTACATCCGCAAGTTCCATCTGTGCCGTATCTGTTTCCGTGAACTGGCCAGTTCCGGCCAGATTCCCGGTGTCACAAAGGCAAGCTGGTAAAGGAGCCGTGAAATGAGTCTCAGTGATCCTATCGCAGATATGCTTACGCGCATACGCAATGCGCAGAGGGGCAAGCTGGCTGTGACAGCCATGCCGTTTTCAAAAATGAAACAGGCTATAGCGGAGACACTCCGCGAGGCAGGTTACATTGATGCTTGCTCAGTGGAGGATATCGGACACAACAAGAAGGTCCTCAGCATAGTCCTCAAGTACAAAGACAAGGCCCGCACCCCCGTTATCGAGGGCATCGAGCGCGTCAGCAAACCCTCCTGCCGCATCTATGTCGGCAGCAGTGAAATACCGTACGTCCTGGGCGGCCTGGGCACGGCAATTCTCTCCACGTCCCGCGGCATCATGACTGACCGCGCTGCCCGCAAGCAGAACGTAGGCGGAGAACTGCTCTGCTACGTCTGGTAATCAACTAATAAAACAGAAGGAAATCAGACATGTCACGCATGGGCAATAAACCAATTGACTTTCCTGCAGCTGCAAAGCTGGAGCAGAATGGTCAGGACATTAAGGTGAGCGGTCCTCTCGGAGAGCTTACCTGGACACTTCCTCAGGGCATCACCCTGGAGCTTGAAGGAGCAGTGCTCCATGTCAAGCGCGCAGACGACACCAAGGCTATGAAGATGATGCATGGCACATCCCGCAGCCTTGTCAACGCCATGATAGTCGGCGTCACCGCTGGCTTTAAGATCGATCTGGAGCTTTCCGGTGTCGGTTACAGGGCGTCCGTTGCTGGCCAGAACATGACCCTCAATCTGGGATATTCCAATCCCATCGAATACACGGTTCCAGACGGTGTCACCGTCAAGATGGCCGATCCCACACACATCTCACTTACGAGTGTTGACAAACAGCTTGTCGGTCAGGTTGCGGCCACTATCCGCCGTTTCCGCGTGCCGGATTCCTACCATGGAAAGGGTGTTGTCTACACAGGCGAGCACCTGACCCTGAAGGAAGGCAAGAGGGCCTGATGGTCATTAACCGGGAAGCGCGGCAGCCGTATGTACTCGGTATGTGCGTACTTCCCAATGGAGCATAACAATGAGCAAAATCACGAAGAAAGAAGCGCTTAAGATACGCCATGCGCGCCTTCGCCGCAAGCTGGCCGGCACTGCTGAAGTGCCCCGTCTGTCTGTCTGCCGCACTGCCGCGCACATCTATGTGCAGGTGATCAATGATGACAACGGCACCACTCTGGTTTCCGCATCCACAGTCGAAAAGGCGATGCGCGAGCAGAAGCTGGCGGCCAACGTCAAGAGTGCACAGGTCATCGGCCGCACAATTGCGGAACGCTGCAAGGCACTGAACATTGAGACGGTTGTCTACGACCGTGGCGGATTCCCGTATCATGGCTGCGTCCAGGCACTTGCCGACGCTGCACGTGAAGCAGGTCTCAAGTTCTAAAAAGGGGACAGCGGTGCATCTGGACCGCTGTCATAGATCAAAATTATCACAATGAATCTTGGGAGATAGATTGTGGCAGAGCATAACAAAGGCAAAATGGAAGGTTCAGCAGAGCCTTCGGTGAATGCTGAAGTGGCCCGCGAGCAGCGTGATGAGCTGGATGAACGCACCGTCGTCGTCCGCCGCTGCAGCAAGGTTGTCAAAGGCGGCCGTAATTTCAGTTACAGCGCGCTTGTGGTTGTCGGCGACCATGCCGGCAAGGTTGGCTATGGCTTCGGCAAGGCCAACGAAGTGGCAGATGCCATCCGCAAGGCTGGCGAGCAGGCCCGCAAGCATCTTATGGCAGTTCCGATGAACGGCACCACCATCACACACCGTGTTGAGTGTTCCTTCGGCGGAGCAAAGATCATGATTCGTCCTGCTTCGGCAGGTACTGGTGTCATCGCCGGTGGCAGCATGAGACATGTTCTCGAGCTGGCGGGCATCAAGGACGTGTTGGCCAAGTCTCTTGGCGCAAGCAACGCTGTAAATGTGGTCAAGGCCACTATTCAGGCGTTCGCCATGCTTCGCACCCGTACAGAGGTGCTGCGCAAGCGTGACCGCGTCGCTCTCTGATTAAACAACAACCCAGTACGCTGAGGAATCAAAGCGATGAAACTTAATGAATTGAAGAACACAGTTGCACGCCCCAACAGAAAGCGTGTCGGTCGTGGTGACAGTTCCGGTCACGGACGCACCTCCGGCCGCGGTGAAAAGGGTGCCGGTGCAAGAACTGGTCACAGCCGCAGGCCTTACTTTGAAGGTGGTCAGATTCCTTTGATCCGCCGCCTTCCGAAGCGCGGTTTCAAGAACCCGAACCATACAGAGTTCGTGGTCGTCAACCTGAACGTCCTTGAAAACAATTTTGAGTATGGCGCCAATGTGGATCGTGCAGCGCTTCAGCAGCGCGGTCTTATCGGCAAGACTTCCCAGCCCCTGAAGATCCTGGGCAACGGCGAGCTTTCCAAGAAGCTCAGCATCGTGGCGGACAAGTTTTCCGCCGCTGCTAAGTCCAAGATCGAAGCCCTTGGCGGAACATGCCAGGAGCTGGCGGCGGTCGCTTCCGAAGAGAAGCAGGATTGATGCTGAGAGACCTGCGGTGAAAACCGCAGGTCTTTTGGCGCTGAAAATGCTCCCTTATCCGTTGCCGGAACTTCATCGAAAGATGCGTTTTTTCCGGTGGCACATCCCAAAAAGGTGTACAGATGCTTTCAGCATACATTAATTGTTACAAGATTCCCGAACTCCGCAAGAGGCTGCTTTTCACGTTTGCGCTGGTTGCGCTTACGCGTCTGCTGAGTTTCATTCCCTGCCCCGGTGTTGACCCGTCGGAGCTTGCGAAGATGCTTGGTTCACTTGGCGGCAGCGGCGAGGGTGGTCTGCTTGATATGATGAACATGTTCTCCGGCGGCGCCATGGAAAAATTTGCCATAGGTGCTCTGGGAATCATGCCGTATATTTCGGCGTCCATCATACTCCAGCTTATGACACCCGTCATCCCGCAGCTCGAGCGCATGATGCGTGAGGGAGAAGCCGGACATCAGAAGTACAACAGGGTAATGAAGTATCTGACTTTGGTCATCTGCATTATCCAGGGTGCTCTTTTTGCAGGCGCCATGGCCCGCAGCGCTGCTGACGGCCCCAGCCCGGTTTCTTATGGTTTCGGGTTCATCGTCACCACTATCATTTCACTTACCGCCGGTGCCATGCTGGTTATGTGGCTTGGTGAGATGATAACAGAGAGAGGTATCGGAAACGGTGCTTCCATAATCATTACCGTCAATATCATAGCCAGGCTTCCCGGTGCCCTCTGGACGCTTCTGAAGCTGGTCTTTGCCGGTGCTGTGGTAGGTGATGGTGAAATCACTCCGGTTCACCTGGTCATTCTGCTTGCTTTGTTTGTTCTTGTCACTGCCGGTGCGATCGCCCTTACACAGGGACATCGCAAGATTCCGGTTTGCTACGCCACCAGGCGCATGCCCGGTGTCGGTCAGACAACTCAGGTCCAGACAAGCTACATACCCTTGCGTGTGAACTATTCCGGCGTCATGCCCATCATCTTCGCAGGTGCGATTCTTTCGTTTCCCATGATGATCATGCGCTTCCTTCCCAACTGGCCCATAGTCGGCCGTGTGCTCAGCTGGTTCCAGTATGGCAGCGGTTCATATGTGGTCCTCTATGCCGTAATGATTCTGGTTTTCAGCTTCTTCTGGGTTGCCAACCAGTTTAATCCGGTGCGCATTGCCAGCGATCTGCAGAAGCAGGGAGGTTACATCCCCAGCGTGCAGCCCGGTGATCCCACTGCCGAGTTCCTTGACCATTCCATGACCCGCATTACTTTTGCAGGTGCCATATTCCTGACGGTCCTTGCGGTGTTCCCGATGATATTGAGCCAGCAGCTTTCGATTAACGCGCAGATCGCGCAGTTCTTCGGCGGCACAAGTCTTCTTATCATTGTAGGCGTAGGTCTTGATACTCTCAGGCAGATGGAAAGCTATCTTATGGCCCATCACTATGATGGTTTCATGAAGAGCGGACGCATACGCAGCCGTCGCTGACAGGCGGTTTGGCTGACTGGCCGCACAGTTGCGGTCTGGTGAAAGGCGATGTGGAATCGCCGATTCCCGGACGGCAAGTTGTGCGGCCTTTTTTTATGCCGCGGCGTTCAACTTAAACTTTGAATTACCGGGCTGGCAAGATATAGTATGGTTGATAAGTGTAAAAGGCAAAGGCGTTTGAGCCGATAATTTTGCGAGGTTTGTTGATGTTAAGTGCATTTATAGCGCAACAATTTGACATAGAGGGGCGTGTGTTCAATGTGGAGCCATTGGGGCACGGCAATGTCAATGATACTTATGTGGTAATATACAGGACAGTGTTCTCAGAGCAGCGGATAGTCCTTCAGCGCATAAATACAAATGTTTTCCGGAAACCAGTGGAGTTGATGGAGAACATACACCGGGTCACTCGCCATGTGCATCATGTCTATGAAAGAGAGCAGGATACGGCGGACCGTATATGGCAGCTTCCAAGAGTGATACAGGCCAAAGACGGCAATGATTACGTGTGCGACAGCAACGGAGACTATTGGCGTGCCATAACGCAGATCGCCAGCGCCCATGCATACGAAAAGGTGCGCAATGCAGAGCATGCCCATGAAATTGGAGCCGTGCTTGGGCATTTTCATCATGCCGTATCAGATCTGGACTGTACTTTGCTGCATGATACATTGCCCGGATTCCATATCATATCCGGATATTTTGATGTGCTTGATGCTGCACTCAGAACCGAAGCCGGGCAGATGAGGCTGCATGGTTCGAAGGTAGCCGAAAATGTACTGAGTTTCATTGAGCAGCGCAGAAAATGGTCTAAAGTCCTTGAAGAGGCAGAAGCCAGAGGCGAGTTGGTGCAGCGGATAATCCACGGCGATCCCAAAACAGCTAATGTGATGATAGATGACGTGACAGGAAAGGGCACAAGCATAATAGATCTTGATACTGTAAAGCCCGGGTTGATACATTATGATATAGGTGACTGTCTCCGTTCATGCTGCAATCCTGCCGGGGAAGATGCCGTGGATTTCACACAGATAGTGTTTGATCTTGATCTGTGCGCAGCACTTGTAGAGGGATATAAGGAGAATGCCAGCGGATTTCTTACGGACAATGACCGCAAATATCTGTATGACTGCGTCAGGCTTATTGCTTTTGAACTTGGCCTGCGCTTTTTTGCGGACTACATTGCCGGTGATGTATATTTTAAGGTAAGGCATGAAGGGCAGAACCTGCATCGTGCCAGAGTGCAGATGCAGCTTTGCCGCTCCATCGAGGCAAGAGAATCCCAGATCAGGAAGATACTTGCACAGCTTTGACAATTGAGGCGCGGCGGAGTTTTTCGCCGCGCTTTCAGTTTTTATGGTGAAGTCCGATAAGGGAATAAAAAAACACCATTGGATTTCAATGGTGTTAAAATATTGGTGGCGGGAGTAAGATTCGAACTTACGACCTTCAGGTTATGGGCCTGACGAGCTACCCCTGCTCCATCCCGCTGTCTTTCTTTTACATCGCTTAATATAGGCGATAATGATATTTTTGCAAATTGAAATGTCATTTTTTTCCTTAAAACAACAATATGAATTAAAAAATCATTTGGTTTTATGGTAGAAGTGATTAAATTACTGCTTTGATTGTTTGGATGTAGGCTATTTCGAAACCATATTGCCTGGCATGGATCGGAAAACGTCTTGACAGTATGGCATACCCATGGAGGTCAAAGAATGAATCCTGTTTACATAAGCACCAGGGGCGGTGTGTCCCCGGTAGAATTTCCAGCTGCAGTTATGATGGGGCTTGCTGATGACGGCGGACTGCTTGTTCCGGCGGTAATACCACAAGTGGCCGACAGACTGGAGAACTGGCGAAAATTGGATTAT
>JAZURH010000203.1:0-2422 GCA_045606125.1 Lentisphaeria bacterium
CAGCTTGAGCACCTGAAAGAAGATACGAAGATCCGCATGGAAAATGCTGACTATCTCCGCGCCGGACTTGAGCAGATCCCCGGTATCAGCACCCAGAAGCCGGGACGCTGCGCAACTGAGCAGAGCTACTATGTCTACGGCATCACCGTTGATCCCGCAGCACTCCGCGACGGAAAGACCAAGACTGATGTCAAGGAGGCTCTGAACGCAGAAGGTGCTATCGAACTCTTTGAAGGATGGGGCGCCGTTGCATACAAGCAGACACTCTGGAACATTTCAGACAGCCACTACAGGGTGGAAAGCTTCGAAGTAGTTGAAGACATCATCAAGAACAAGATCCTTCTTCTTGACATCCGCTGGCTCATGGACCGTGCCAACATCGACATGCTCCTTGAGGCATTCCGCAAGGTCATGAAGGAATACGGCAAATAAGATTTTGTAAGTGATTGCAGGGCAGACGCCCCGCGCACAGAAATAAGCCGTAAATAATCAGGGACTGCCGCCGGGCTTGAAAAAGCCGGAGGCAGTCTTTTTTTACCCGACAGCAAATATATTTCAACCAATCGATGCCAAAATCAGATGCGCTGCATGATAAATCCGGGAAAGCAGGCTATAATATGAACTTTCCGGAAAGCGGAACAATAGAATGGAATGCAACGCAATGTTCACAGTAAATCAGACCCATATTGAAATACATTTCGAAGATCTGCCGGACAGTGATTCGGTGGTATGCTGCGACAGCAAAAATGTTATAATGCGCAGAAACGGCACCGAATTGCCGGCGGCAGGCCAGCTTCGAGGCATAATCAGCCCGGATGCTATGCTTATATCGGGAGGCATGCTGGACGGCATCCCGTGCTGGGGAGTGCAGCATGACCTGGCAGCGGCAGCAGACAATAGAGATCTGACCGTAATGGAATGCAGGACCGCATTCCTGCAACCAACGGAAGACATAATGAACGCCATCAGCCGGTGCCGTGAAATTGCAGTATGGCGCAATGCCCACAGACTCTGCGGCAGCTGCGGAAAGGAACTGGCATTTTCAAAGCACGACCTGGCTCTGCAATGTCAATGCGGAACAAGATACTACCCGCAAATCGCGCCCGCCGTCATCGTGGCAGTGACACGCAACGGAGGGAAGGAGCTTCTGCTGGCCCACAACAGACGCTTCAACGGCAATGTATACAGCCTTATAGCCGGATTCGTTGAAGCCGGGGAATCCGTTGAACAGGCGGTGAAAAGGGAGATCTTCGAGGAAACCAACATAAAAGTCAGGAACGTAAAGTATATATCAAGTCAGCCATGGCCCTTTCCCAACAGCCTGATGCTGGGGCTTCACGCCGAATATGAATCAGGAGAAATCAACCCCAATGACGGCGAACTCAGCGACATACAGTGGTTCACACGGGAAAACATGCCGGAAATACCTGCGCCGGGAAGCATAGCGTTGAAAATCATCTGGCATTTCATCAATGGCAAGCTGCAATAACAAATCAAAGCAGAAGGAGCATAGAACGAATATGAACGCGGATCTTTCGGAAGTCAAAGCGGTTTTCCTGGATATGGACGGCACCATTTACCACGGAAGCACATTGTATCCCACAACCATGCCCTTCCTGGAATATCTGGAAAGCAACGGAATAAAATATGCCTTCTGCTCAAACAATACATCATACAGCAAAGCACAGTATGTACAGCGCCTGGAAAAATACGGCATTGCAGCCACACCGGAAAACTTCTATACATCGACTGACTTCCTTGTTGATACGCTTCGCGGGGAACATCCGGAATGGAACAGACTTTTCCTGCTTGGAGTACCTGCCATGGCACAGGAACTTGAAGAACAGGGGTTCCAGATCGTAGACGATGCACCTGATGCAGTAATAATATCCTTCGATAAAACCCTGACATACGAAAGACTTTGCAGGGCAGCATGGTTCCTGAGCAAAGATGTGCCCGGGTTCTCAACACATCCGGATGTATTCTGCCCCACGGACCAGCCAATATTCCTGGTGGACTGCGGCGCAATATCAAAATGCCTGGAAACTGCCACCGGAAAAAAACTGCGCCAGCTGGGCAAGCCGGATGCGGGATTCCTGCAGAGAGCGGCAGCCAGATTCGGAGTAAAACCATGCAATTCACTTATGATAGGCGACAGACTGGCGACTGATATCGCGGCAGGAGTTAACGCCGGAACACTGACTTGCAGAATCGTAGGCCCAGGCGCAGACCTGGCAAGCTACGCACCTGTCACACCGACATACACTTTCGACAACCTGGGGCAAATGCAGCAGGAATTCATACGCTGCAAACAAAACTAACCCCCATTTCTGTCCTTTGGTGCGGGTGCAAACCCGCACTGCCAGCATCAGCGGGCATCATTTACTTATTTCACGGAAATATCTTTCCACATCCCTTCTGT
>JAZURH010000204.1:0-2974 GCA_045606125.1 Lentisphaeria bacterium
GGTGCCGAGGGCATGAATGTATATGTCCTGATATGGACCACAACGCCCTGGACATTGCCGGAAAATCTGGCTGCCTGCGTGGGACCGGATATTGATTACTGTCTGGTAAAGGACGGCGAATCGAATGACGCCTATCTGATGGCAAAGTCCCGTATCTCTGCATACTATAAGGACGAAAGCGAATACAGCATCATATTTGAGTGCAAAGGTACTGAGCTTACCGGCATACATTACGAACCCATATTCCCCTATTTCAAGGATCAGCCCAATGCGTTCTGCATTCTCTGCGACAATTATGTCACCACCAGCGATGGTACCGGCATAGTCCATCAGGCGCCCGCATACGGTGAGGACGACTACAGGGTTTGCCGCGCAGCAGGTATTGACATTGTTGATCCTCTGGATGCCAGTGCAAACTTCACTTCTGCCGTTCCGGATTTCGAGGGAATGAACTGCAAGGAAGCCGACAAGGCCATTATCAAGGCGCTCAAAGCAAGCGGAAAGCTGGTGAAGCAGTCCACCATCGTTCATAGTTATCCTTTCTGCGAACGTACTGACACTCCTCTTATCTACAGGGCTATCGAAGCCTGGTTCGTAAAGGTAGACGATCTTCATGAGCGCATGCTCAGGAACAACAGCACTGTAAGCTGGATGCCAGCCTTTGTCGGTGAAAAGCGTTTTGCCAACTGGCTGAGGGATGCCCGTGACTGGAATATCAGCCGCAATCGCTTCTGGGGTTCATGCATCCCTGTGTGGGTGAATGTGGAAGACAAGAGTGACATGATATGCGTCGGGTCCATAGAGGAACTCGAAAAGCTTTCCGGCGAAAAAGTGCCGGATCTCCATAAGCACTTTGTGGACAAGATCGAAATCCATAAGGACGGAAAGACCTACCGCCGCACACCCGAAGTCCTGGACTGCTGGTTTGAAAGCGGCGCCATGCCTTATGCTCAGCATCATTATCCCTTCGAAAACATGGATAAGGTGGATGCCAACTTCCCGGCTGATTTCATTGCCGAAGGTCTGGACCAGACCAGGGGGTGGTTCTATTCACTGATGCAGCTTTCAACAATGCTCTTTGACAAGCCCCCGTACCGTAATGTGGTTGTGAATGGACTTGTCCTGGCGGAAGACGGCCGCAAGATGTCCAAGCATCTTAAGAACTATCCAGATCCAGTTGAAATCGTCAATCAATACGGCGCGGATGCTGTCCGTCTCTGTATGCTTGGTTCTCCTGTCGTCCGTGCTGAAGACCTGCGCTTCAGTGAAGCTGCCGTCCGTGAAGTCATGCGTACTGTCATAATCCCGCTTTGGAATGCCCATTGCTTCTTCGTGACTTACGCAAGGATCGACGGATGGAGACCCAAGGATGCCAGCGCCCCCCGTAATCCTGCGAATCTGTTGGACAAATGGGTGGTCTCCAGGCTTATGGCTACAATCGGGAATATCCGCGAATCAATGGATGCTTATGACCTGCAGAAGGCTGCAAACCGTTTCACAGCCTTCCTGGATGAACTGACAAACTGGTATATCCGCCGCTCGCGCCGCAGGTTCTGGAAGAGCGACAATGATAGTGACAAGTATGAAGCATATCAGACTCTGCATTATGTGCTGGTGACCTTCTGCAAGCTGGCAGCTCCCTTCATACCCTTCCTGACAGAGACCATATACCGTAATCTCCGTACAGAGGAAATGCCGGAATCCGTGCATTTCTGCGACTATCCTGAAGTCGATGAAGCATTGTTGGACAAGGCGCTCAACACACGCATGGAGCGTACAATGTCCGCAGTATCACTGGGCCGCTTCCTCCGTACCCAGGCTGTGCTTAAGGTGCGCCAGCCGTTGGCAAGAGCCATCCTTGTTTCCGCGGATGCTTCAGTCCGTGAGGACCTGCAGTCCATGGCCGCTGTCATTGCAGAGGAATTGAATGTCAAGGAAACAGAGCTTCAGGCAGACGAGGAAACGCTGGTCACTCTCAGCGCCAAGCCCAATATGAAGCGTCTTGGACCTAAACTTGGCGCCCGCATGAAGGAAGTCATGCCCCTGGTGAATGCCCTGGGCAGTGCCGATATTGCAAAACTTCGCCGCGGTGAAACCCTTCAGCTTGGCGAGTTCAGCATAACTGAGGAGGATGTTCTGGTTCAGCGCACTGAAAAGGAAGGCATGACTGTGGCTAACGAAGGTGACATCACCGTGGCTCTGGATACACGCCTTGATGCGGCTCTTATTCAGGAAGGTTGGGCTCGTGAAATAGTCAGCAAGCTTCAGAACCTGAGAAAGGAACTTAAGTTCGAGGTGATCGACCGCATCAGTGTTGTATTTGACGGACCGGCCGATGTGATTGACGCTGTTGCTGCGCAGAAGCAGTATATTGCAGCTGAAACCCTGGCAGTTTCAATTGAACGGGGACAGGCGGCTGAAATGCATGATGTTGAGATGAACGGCATTACTGCAAAGTTCGCAATATCCAAGGCCTGATACAGGCTCGAAACATAAAGGGACCGTGTGCTTTCCCCATATAGGAAAGTGCACGGCCCTTTTTTTATGGAAGTATAAATGAGTAATTTCAGAATGGCGCGGAATTACCTCTAAAAGGATTTTTTTCTGTTTGAATTATGATGGAATCAGGATATTATTGGAATGCTTAATCCAAACTCCAGGAGGTTTCCATGAGCGGTCTTGTCATAAATGAAGATAATTCCCATTATTTCTGCAGCCGAAATGTTGCCGGGGCGAATGTTGAAAAACTCAGAGAAATGGTCGCTCATTACTGTGTGGGCCAGGTTGATGAAGTTACATACAATTTTATTGCCCAGAAGGCCAATGTGGCAGGATTGAATGTGGAGACTATCTGGCATGGGGTGGATGACAGGGGAGAGGGTGGAATGTTTTTCCGTGGAAAACATGTGGATGACCGTCTTGCGGGCTGGCTGCGATGCGCTAAAACCCTTCATGAAGTCGGAGGCCAAGCGGT
>JAZURH010000205.1:0-5005 GCA_045606125.1 Lentisphaeria bacterium
TATCACTAAAACTTTGCATGAAAAGCCATACATAAAGGTCGCCGACCTTTACATAGCAGAGAATTTACAGAGATTTCTATTCAAACACACGCTTTTGAGAGGGGATGCAATTCTCTATCGGGGGAACTTGATCGGAGAGAACTTGCCGTAAACCATTGCGGTACAGGCACAAATCACTATAAAAACAAAGAGTTCAATCATACTTGACTGAACTCTTGAGAATTTGTAAATGGTGGAGCTGAGGGGATTCGAACCCCTGACCCCTACGTTGCGAACGTAATGCTCTACCAACTGAGCTACAGCCCCATTCTCGTTTTTAATGGGAGATAATTTACTGCTGAAGTATGTTTTAGCAAGTCAACAAGTATCAAAAATGTGCAATAGTGTGTTTTTTATCGGAAAGTGACATAGCAGATTATTGGTTTTACTTGCTGTATGTGCTCTGCATAGTATATTACGCAGTATATGACAGAGTGTTTATCGTGTTTCGCGGTATGGTTGATATCATCCGGCGGGAAATACAGCGAGGTTTAAATGTGGGAAGAAAAATATATAAATGAGCTGCAGGAGCGTCGTGCAAAGGTTGCTGAGGCTGGCGGACGCAAGCGCATTGACAAGCAGCACATGTCCGGTAAGTTGACTGCGCGTGAAAGGGTGGAACTTCTTTTTGACCCGGGTACATTCTGCGAAGTTGACAATATGGTGGAAACTACAGCCATTGACTTTGGCATGAAGGATAAGGTATATCCCGGAGACGGCGTGATAACTGGCTATGGGAAGGTAAATGGCCGCCTTGTCTTTGTTTCCAGTCAGGATTTTACAATAATAGGCGGCGCTTTGGGCGAGGCACATGCGGCAAAGATATGCCGTATAATGGACCTGGCCTACGAAGCCAGGGCACCTTTTGTGAATATAAATGACAGCGGAGGTGCCAGAATAGAGGAAGGAATATGCTCACTGTATGGTTATGGCGGGATATTCTACCGCAACACCAGGGCATCAGGTGTAATACCTCAGATTGCAGTGATATTGGGGCCGTGTGCCGGAGGTGCATGCTATTCACCGGCAATTTGCGATTTTATCTTTATGTCCAAAGAGGCGGCCAAGATGTTCATCACAGGACCCAATGTTGTCAAGCAGGTTATGGGTGAGACTGTCAGTTTTGATGAACTTGGCGGAGCGAAAATGCATTCAGAGGTGAGCGGTGTCAGTCATTTCGTGCATGATACGGATGAGAAGTGCATAGAAGGCGTCCGCAGACTTTTGGAATATCTGCCTCAAAATTGCTCTTCAAATGAAACAGCTGCCTGTAGTTTTGTTGCGCCCCATGTATGCGATTTCGAGGAGATGGTGCCGGACAATCAGAAGAGGGCATATGACATGCACGATGTGTTGAAGGCGGTGCTTGATGAGGGAAGCATGCTTGAAATACAAAAGGATTTTGCACGCAATATGGTCATTGCCTTTGGCAGGATGGAAGGCAAGGTTGTCGGCGTCGTTGCAAATCAGCCTAATTTCATGGGCGGATGTATTGATGTGAACGCTTCTGACAAGGCCGCCCGCTTTGTTCGTTTTTGCGACAGTTTCGGCATCCCTCTTCTGGTGTTTGTTGATGTTCCCGGTTTTCTTCCCGGAGCAGCCCAGGAGAGAAGCGGCATAATACGCCATGGCGCAAAACTTCTGTATGCGTTTTCAGAGGCAACTGTCCCCAAGATAAGTATCATATTGCGCAAGGCCTTCGGTGGTGCATATATTGCGATGAACTGCATAAGCACTGGGGCTGATATGGTGTTTGCATGGCCCATTGCGCAGGTGGCCGTGCTGGGTGCAGAAAGCGCAGTGGATATTATTTACAGGCATGACATTAAGGAATCCCCGGAACCTGAAGCCAAACGGCAGCAGCTGATAGACGAATACAACGGTTTGCTTATGACCCCGTATATCGCCGCCAAGCGGGGCTATGTGAATGAGGTCATAATGCCTGAGGAAACACGTGCACGACTCGTAAATGCCCTTGAAATGCTTGCAGGAAAGAAATGCAGTTCGCCTGTCGGCAGAAAGCATGGCAATATACCACTTTGATGGACTGGATTAATTCAGATGACTGAAACTGAAAAATATTTTCCCGGAAAAAAAGGTATTCTCTGTCTGACTTTCGATGACAGGAATTTCAGTGGATGGCTTAATGCGATCCCGCTTTTTGACAAGTATGATGCCCATGCGTCTTTTTTTGTCAGCGGTGCCATAGATGAAGAGGCAGTATGCGCTATGAAAACTCTGCAGAGGGCAGGGCATACTGTCGGGCTTCATACACTGAATCATGCAAATGCACCTGAATATTTTGAGGCAAATGGAGCTCAGCACTACATAGAAAAAGAGATACTGCCCCAGTATAATGCATGTCTGGATGCCGGTATAGGCATAAAATCAATGGCATATCCAAACAACAGGCGCAATGAAGTTACAGACAGGGCACTTTCATGGTACTTTACGCATTTTCGGGCAGGACTTGGCGTCAAGCGCCCGGAGGAAGTTCCTCTTGACGCATTTGAGCCGGTCTATGCGGATGCCGCCGGGTTGTCCGGCAGATCTGTCATGGGCGGTGCCGGGATAGGTTCTTTCTATAGTACCGTTGACAGTCAAGTGCTGGCTGTGCTTCGCAAGGCATCCGGGAATGACAGTGTTGTTACTTTTTTCTCCCATGACATAGCGTCCGAGCCTTCACATATAGGAATGCGCCTTGATCTGCTGGAAGCCGTTCTTTCCTGTGCTTCATCCCTGGAAATGGCGATAGTTGGTTTTGATGAATTGCCTCTCTGAATTTTCTGATGAAGGCTAAATGTTGAAGTTAAGGTGGATTATGTCGTTTGTTCTGATATATTACCGCTTTTTCGATAATAGATCATGATGGTTGTTAGAAATATAGCGGTGTTTTTGCGCCATGACGAGGTTTCTGCCTGGCAGTTTTCCGACAGACAGGCGGAGCTTCTTCGTCTGCGCCTGCCGGGAGCTGCAGTGACATTGTGCCGGGATGAAACTGAGTTTATCTCAGCACTTCAGCATGCGGACTGTGCCGTCGTGTGGCGATTCAAGCAGGAATGGTTTGTACATGCTCCGGGACTCAGGGTTCTGGCGACACCTGCGGCTGGAAAGGATTATTTCAGCATAATTCCACCTGATGGACTTCACATGATCTATGGGAGTTTTCACGGCGAGTTGATCGGGGAAACTGTAGTCGGGTTTCTGCTTGGAATGAGCCGCGGGATACTGGCGTCAGTAACGGAGCATGCCGGTGAAGACTGGCCCCGCAGGAAACTTGCAGACATTATGGTCCCATTGCGAGGCAGCAATGTTACAATACTGGGGTTCGGCAGCATTGGACGCTGGATAGCCAGGCTTCTTGAGCCATTCGGTGTCAATATAACCGGAGTGGGCCGCAGAGATGGAGACGGCTGCATTGGCATTGCCGGACTGGACAGGATACTGCCCGGTACAGATCATCTGGTGGCAGCTCTTCCCGGAACACCTGAAACCAGGCATCTGATAAATCGTGAAAGGATTGCTCTTCTTCCACGTCATGCTACTGTGACGAACATCGGCCGTGGCAGTGTTATAGATTCCGAGGCTCTTGCTGATGCGCTTGAGGAGGAAAGACTTGCCGGGGCATGTTTGGATGTATTCGAGGAGGAACCGCTTCCACCGGAATCACGACTGCGATGTTGTCCGCATTTGTGGCGGATGCCCCATGCTTCCGCCATCGCACCTAATTATCTGGATTTGTTTATAGAAGATTTTGCAATGCAATTAAGCAGGATATAAGTTTATGAAGCGTGTTAAAGAGAATGACAACCTGGGCGTCAGGAATCTGGACAACGGCAAGGCCCGTCTGGAAATCGACGGCAAGGCATACGAGATACCTGTGCTTATCGGGCATCAGGGAGAGAAGGCACTTGATCTGCGTAAATTGAGGCAGCAGACCGGAGCCATTTCATTTGATCCGGGATACGCAAATACGGGATCATGTGAAAGCAATATTACCTTTATTGACGGCGAGAATGGAATACTCTGGCATCGCGGATACTCAATAGAGGAACTGGCCGAGCATTGTTCGTTCCTTGATGTTGCCTATCTTCTTGTTCACGGATTCCTTCCCAACAGGGAAGAGCGTAAGAGGTTCAGCGATCTGATGAACAAGCATTCCATGCTGCATGAGGATATGTGCCATTTCTTCAATTTGTTTCCTGACCATGCCCATCCCATGGCAATGCTTTCCGCAATGGTCGTTTCTCTTGCCACATTCTATCCTGAAATGACTTCAACTCCCAATGAGGCAATTGACATCACGGTGACACGCCTTCTTTCAAAGCTGCGCACCATTGCAGCATTCGCCTACAAGAAGAACGAGGGACAGCCCAGGGTCTATCCGCGCCCCGACTTGAAATACTGCGACAATTTCCTCAACATGATGTTCTACACTCCTGTGAACGAATATGAGCCCGATCCATTTGTCGCAAAACAGCTTAATAAGCTTCTGGTGCTTCATGCCGACCATGGACAGAACTGCTCCACTTCCGTTGTGAAGGCAGTCGGCTCCACGGACGCAAATCTGTATGCCTCCATATCAGCCGGAATAAGTGCCCTCTGGGGAACCAGGCATGGCGGTGCAAACCAGATGGTGATTGAGATGCTGCAGAGGATACACGATGATCCCGGCATGAGCATACAGCATGTCCTTGAGAGGGCAAAGGACAAGGACGATCCTTTCCGTCTTATGGGATTCGGGCATCGCATTTACAAGTCGTACGATCCCAGGGCGAAGATTGCCAAGAAAGTCTGCCAGGATCTTCAGAAACACCTGAACTTGAAGGATCCGCTGTTTGAAATAGCGGGCCAACTGGAAGAGGCAGCAATGAACGATTCTTACTTCCAGCAGCGCAATCTTTATCCGAATGTGGATTTCTATACAGGTCTTTCCTATCATGCCATGGGCATACCGGTGAATATG
>JAZURH010000206.1:0-12946 GCA_045606125.1 Lentisphaeria bacterium
ACCGAGACAATGGGCGACAATCTGCCTGTGCAGTACAAGATCAGCATAACGTCGCAGAGGAGAACTGACCTGTATGTAAAGATCAAGCCCAAGCCCGAAATGCGGCTGGGGATAAGTGGAAAGACGGGTGCGCTTCATGTGGCGCACCTGCTGATCGAAGAAATACGGTTCATACTCATGGACACTGCATACCGGACCAGAGGGCGGGTCCTGAACGCGGTATATAACAGGTATGTCGTTGCGGAGAGCATATTTTGCAGCAAGATAGTTCACCTGCACCATAAACTCCGCAACCAGGCGATGTGAGGGCGTGTTCTGATCTTCAAACTGCACCTTGACTTCATCGTCCCTGACACGGACCCTTATTTCCGGGCGATTAAGTACGACGGCACCATCCGCTTCACGGGCACGCCGCATATTGTCCGCAAGTGTAAGCAGGTCATTCATGGCGATCGATACATCGCTCTGTTCGCAGTCTATGATCCTGTCTGCCTCAATGTATGTCAGGCGCCTGTTGACTTTGACAACACCGGGGAATATGGTCCAGTCCAGTATTTCCCCTTCCTTGCTGATGCGCATATTGAAAGAAAGGCATGGCCTCTCCACATCCTGCTTAAGACTTGCAAGATCACAGCTGAGTCTGTCCGGAAACATCTTGACTGTTGTAGTAGGCAGATACAGGGACAGCGGCCTGTCGGCAGCGGCAGAATCAAGAATATCATCCTTTACAACATAGCAGGCCGGATCAGCGATATAAATGCCAACCAGGAAATCCTCCCCCTCGCGGCGGCAGGACATTGCATCGTCTATTTCCCTGGTTTCCTCATCGTCAATGCTGAAAACAAGTTCATTTGAGACAACCTGGCGCCCTTCCCTGTCAAAATCTTCCGGAAGCATGTCTGCGGCTTCCAGCACACCACTGGAAAAACCGGCATGTATTCCATTTGCCAGCAGGAATTCATCCGCTCCTTCCGGGATACGATGTGTCGATCTAAGCACGGCAAGAGCGCAATCTCTCACTGTCCCTCTGCCAGCCGCCCTGGCAAGAAGCCCCACAGCATCGCTGTTAGTACCGCAGAGAAGATAATCAGTAACCGACTTCACAAATGGCTCAAGTTCCTCCGGGACGGCAAAGGGCTCCTCTCCCCTGTATCCCAGTGATTCGGCAAGCCAGGCCGCTGCCCGGTCACGCCTTGCAGCACGTTCGGCACGCAGTTCCTTGAGCCTCTGCATTTCAGCGGCCTCTTCGGCACTGCGCACCTTTATCATGTCGGCATTTCCCTGCACACGCTGAAAATGTATTACATCCTCCGGCAGCACACGGGCAAGCGCAGAAACATTGGCAGGTTCCGAATCTCCGTAATAAGCCTCAGCAATGTCAGAATATCTGCTGTCACCCGGATTTTCGCTTGCAATCTCCCATATAAAAGAACTATCGACCTCCGCCTTAAGTGATTCTATCTTTGCCATTATGTCGGCAATGGCCCTGCGTGGTTCCTGAGATGTACAACCGTGGCTGCAAAGCACCTGCCTGTGAGGTATTCGGACCGTGTTCATGAACTGGTCCTTCAACTGTATTTTGCTTTCACCATCCCTTATTACCACGCCGATTGAATATTCATTTCCGGCAAAGTAGTCCAGTATTTCATTCTCCTGATACGGCATTGTTTCCCCATGCTGCTTTTTGACACCTTTTTTCGCGCGAAAATATAACTTGTTTTCCCCGGACTACAAGAAACATGCAGGAACTTGACTGAAGAGGCAGCAATCAGTCAGTAATGGGGCATTCCACCCTATAGACTGACTACATTCCATCGCGTCTCAAATATCCGCCTTATTCAGAAGGAGATTTTTTATCCCGGATCTTTTTTTGAAATATGCAGCTTAACAACTTTTTTGTCTTATCGGATAGAACACAGAAATCATCCGCAAATCGTGAAAACATTTTATGGCAATGAAGCGTACCTGTTACCTGCATGAATACATTTGCCTTGATTTATTTCACATTTACCGTTTTGCTTCCGCATTACATCATATCAAATACTGCCCGTATCTTTACATCTGAGGTAAATCAAACATGTCCAACTACAAGATAGGCCATATAGCCAATGTACAGCAGGACAAATACTCCGCCTTCCAATCTTGAAATGCGCCACCCGCTTCTCATCAGAGGGAGCAGCATGAAGGTTACAAGGACCATCATGCCCATGTCAATCATGTTCAATTCAGGGTTTTTCATGGGAGACACCATGGAGGAGACTCCAAGAATGCACAGAATATTGAATATATTTGAGCCAAGTACATTTCCGACAGCAATGTCATTCTCCCCTTTTATGGAAGCAACTATGGATGTAGCCAGTTCCGGAAGAGATGTGCCGGCAGCAACTATTGTCAGACCTATTACGGCATCGGAAAGCTTCATGAGACCAGCAAAGTAAACTGCGCTCCAAAGAAAAAACTTTGCCCCGGCAACAAGACCAATAAACCCCAGTGCAACAAACAAAAGCGCAAGCCAGCATGACATCCTGCACTCTGTTTTCTGCTCTTCGCTGCCGCCATCTTCCTTCAAGGACATACGCACAGTCCATACCGTATAACCGATTATTCCCAGAAACAAAAGCGTACCCTGCCAGCGTAAAATGCCGTTGGACATATAAAGCAGAACTGGCGGAAGCAACGAAACTGCTGCTGCGACAGGCGCATCAAACCTGAGCAGCTGCTTTTTAACGGCCACAGGTGCAATCAGGGCACAGATACCAAGTATAAAGGCGATGTTGAATATGTTTGATCCTACAACATTTCCAATAGATATATCCGCATTGCCTGACAATGCGGCATCCACGCTGACAACAAGTTCTGGTGCGCTGGTGGCAAATGCCACAAGGGTAAGACCTATCACCAGAGGTGAAACGCCTGCGCGCCTTGCTATGGTGGAACCGCCGCGCACCAGAAACTCGGCGCCGTAATACAATCCGGCAAGCCCACTGATACCAAATAATATATTCACAAATAAATTGTCCATAAATCAACTCCTGCTTAAAGACATCCGGTTTGAGTACGACATGATATTCAGTTTGCAGACATAAAACTGCTTCTTGACTCAATGAATATTTTTCTCAATTCTGATGGATCATCCTCTTCACGTATGAATTCAAGTTCACATGACGACATCAGAATGGAGGCTGCATGTGCAATGTACGACATATAGGGACATTCCACATCAGTCGGACAAAGCGTCAACACGATTATAAGCGGCTGTTCTGATTCTGCTCCTTCAACTTTTTCACGGCACAGCGCTATGGAAGAAACCATTTTTGAAACCTGTGAGCTTCTTGCATGAGGAAGCGCTGTTCCATTTTCAAACTTTGTCGAAGAAAGCTTCTCCCTTGACATTATGTCCTTCAGGCACTTGTCCGCATTCCCGACTATGCCTATGCGATGCATGTGCATTACGATCTCCCTGACGGCATCTTCATAATTGTCTGCAATAAGTTCCGTAAGGACACAATTTTCCGGAACTATTGAGCTGAGGCATAAATCACACTTGCTGCTGAGGCCCATTTGCATGAAATCTTCAATATTACCATCCGACTGCACAACATCCTCTTCAAGGTTGCTTCTTATGCCGTCAAAGGCCTCTCCAAGTTCCGTTATCGTTTCCACAAGGACATTCCTGAAGTCATTTGCGTTATCATCAGAACATTCAAGGACTATACCGGAACAATCTTCAAACTCCACGGGAAACACAGCACCTCCGATATGCTTTTTATCTGCCTGCCCGCTTTTAACATGACCTTTGTCCAAATGTTCCTTTCTAAGCCGGCGCAGCCGGATCGAAAGTTCCTCCATTACCAAATTTCGGATACCGGCGGATTCAACACGCCAGACAATCCTGGCATTGTCCGGTAAGTCGTTTTTTTTACCTGAAGAACAACTGCGCTTCCTGTATCTTACAAGAAATAGAGCTGCCATGCAAAGAACAAAGGCAGAAACGCAGAGACACACAGCAGTATATACACTGTGAGAAGACATTGAAATAAAACATACCATAACGGCAGAACACTCCTCTGAAAAATAACACTGCATGGACTGCCCGGAAAAAACTCACGGGTGCCCGGATTGAAACACTGCAATTTGTTTTCAGAGAAACGCAGGTCCTGCACGGACAAAAATAGAAAAACAAAAATCACATATTATATGTTCTGCCAGATATGCAAAACTTCTGGCATACGCAAAAAACCTTAAAATCACCAAGGTCGGGGCTTTACATGGAAGGGCGGCATTAAGACCATTGCGCCAGTTCCAGGCCCCGAGACTCTTGCGTTTGGAAACAATCGCACAGGATGAATCATGCCCCGCAAATATCTGCAGCTGACATGCCTCCCGTTCTTCGACATCATCCGGGACCTCCACCAGACTGCATTTTGGAACCCCGGCACCATCGTCGCAAACAGAATCGGAAAAACAGCTGTATGTCACGCTGAACAATGCGTAAAAACTGAATATCAGCAGAAAAACACTGCGCAGTGCCTGCAAAGGCTGCGAAACATTGTCACTCTGTGATATAAACCGCGGCATTGTCAAAACTGTTTCAACATAACAAAACAAATCTTCAGGGCGCAAACCCCGAACTCGCTGATACTATATTCCATAAATCCAATTTACAATAAGTCCCCCACGGCAAAATATCATTAACAGGACACATGTCACTGCTTTCAAGTCCCACAAGTCCCATTCCCCAGGCTGTTTCGCCTCGCGCTCGAAAAGGTGGATTCTTTTGTACCGCATTACAATCAGGCTTCATACTGTTTCGCCCCCCGACCGATCTTATAAAATATCGCTTATCCCCAAAAACAAATAATTTCTTTGAATCTTTCAAAAAAAATCTACTTAAAAAAAAACATTGGGATTTCATGATCTTTTGTGATTTTTTATGATTTTTTTCAAAAAAAAAGAGTCAAGCACGGAACATGAGTTATAGTAAGTTGTCTGTACTTCATTATTGTGTGATTACACAGCACAAAGCAGAAAAAAGACAGAAACACAAATCATAAAAAATCCGGACAGGAACGGAGACATACTGAATGGACATAAAACAGATAGCCGCCAAAGTAGCAGAAGAATCGGCATTGCTCATGCGGGTGCGAGCCGAAATGGGACGGGTCATAGTAGGTCAGGAACAACTTATAGACAGGCTTCTCATTGCCCTTCTCTGCAACAACCATGTTCTGATAGAAGGTGTCCCGGGACTTGCCAAGACCCTGACTGTTACAACTCTGGCACAATGCCTCCAGGCGACTTACCATAGAATACAGTTTACACCGGACCTGCTTCCCGCCGATGTCGTCGGTACCATGATATACAACCCCAAAACCGGGGACTTCAGCACAAAAAAAGGACCAGTTTTCGCAAATATCATACTTGCGGACGAAATAAACCGGGCCCCCGCAAAAGTTCAAAGCGCTCTTCTTGAGGCCATGCAGGAACGGCAGGTCACTGTCGGTGATACCACATTCAGTCTGGAAGAACCATTTCTGGTGCTTGCCACCCAGAACCCTGTTGAGCAGGAAGGCACTTACCCCCTTCCTGAAGCTCAGGTTGACAGATTCATGTTCAAGCTCAATGTAGGTTATCCATCAAAGGAAGATGAATTGAAAATACTCCGCAGAATGGCTTCTTCTGCTCCGGCTGTCAGGATAAGTCCGGTAATGCAGACTTCTGATGTAAAAAGACTCAGAGAGCTGGTGGATTCAATATTCATCGACGAGAAGATCGAAACATACATTGTCGACCTGGTTGATGCCACGCGAAATCCGTCAGATTACGGACTGGAAGACATGAAGGATCTGATAAGATACGGTGCATCTCCACGTGCGACCATCTTCCTGACTCTGGCTGCAAAGGCCCAGGCGCTTATTGAAGGACGGGGATATGTTACCCCGCAGGATGTAAAGACTATAGCCAGGGATGTACTAAGACATCGCATTCTGGTGACATACGAAGCGGAAGCCGAAGAAATAACTTCGGAATCTCTGGTTGGAAGACTTCTGGACACAGTAAAAGTGCCGTAACAGGCAAGATATTTTCTGAATATGCTGTCAAAAGAACTTGCAAAAAAGATCCGCTACATCCAGATATACACCAGCAAGACAGTAAACGATGTGCTTGCCGGCGAATATCGCAGCGCATTCCGCGGTTCCGGTATGGAGTTTGACGAAGTCAGGGAATACCAACCCGGAGACGATGTACGCTCCATAGACTGGAATGTGACAGCCAGACAGGACAGACCATACATAAAGCGTTTCCATGAAGAAAGGGAACTGACGGTCATCTTTCTGCTGGACATGTCGGCGTCAGGATTGTTCGGCACAAATACACAGAGCAAAACTGAACTGGCTTCGGAATTATGCGCCCTGCTGTCATATTCAGCGGCCAAAAGCAATGACAAAGTCGGTCTTGTCATGTTCACCGACAAGATCGAGCGCTTTATTCCGCCGGCAAAAGGCATTTCACATGCCCTGAGAATAATTCAGGAAGTCATGACTTTCACCCCAACGGGAAAAGGGACCGACATTGCCGCGGCACTGGATTATTTCGGCAAGGTAAACCGCAAACGCTGCACTGCTTTTCTTGTTTCTGATTTTCAATCGGATGACTCATTCCTGAAACCCATGCGCATCCTCGGAAGAAAGCATGACATGATAGCCGTACACGTGACTGATGCAATGGAACAGGAACTCCCCAATGCGGGCCTGATGGCGCTTGAGGACAGGGAAACCGGAGAGATCACAATGATCGACACAGGCAGCGCAAAGGTCAGAACAGCGTACAAAGCCGAACTGCTGCGGAGAAAGGATTTTCTTGAATCACAATTCCGCGGAATGCAGGTAGACATGATACAAATGACAACCGGCCAGGACTACACAAGAAAACTGGTGCAGTTCTTCAGGCAGCGTGAAAAGCATATTTAAACAAAAAAATCACGGAAGGGTAAAATGGGAAACGGATTTCTGATCAGAAACGGCAAAATCGTGGATCCGAAGAGCAGAAAAGAATATTTCGGCGACATCAGGATAACGGACGGCAAAATAGCGGAAACTGGAACATCTCTTGCAGAAAAACCCGGTGAAAAAATCATAGATGCTACAGGAAAGCTTGTCATGCCCGGCCTGGTTGACACACACATGCACCTTGAAGGCAGCACATACGGACTCAATATGCTGGCGCGCGCAGGCGTAACCACCGCCCTGGAAATGGATGCCGTCACCCCGGGTCCCAAGTTCATTGAAAAGTGCAGGCAGAACGGCAGCGGAATATGCATAGCTTTTGTCAGCGGACTTGTTCCGGGGGACACAATAAGCGGTCCGGATCCGGATTCATCTGAACTGTCCTCAAAGATCGACAGAGCCATAAATGAAGGTGCAATGGGTGTAAAGTTAATAGGCGGCCACAGGCCTCTTACCCGCAGAGCCACTGCCGAGACTGTAAGGCTATGCCATGAAAGACGGGCATGGATGGCATTCCACACCGGGACAGTTGAGACCAATGGTGACATCCGCGGCCTGGTGGAGGCAGTTGAACTTTCCCAGGGCATGCCCATGCACATAGCTCACATCAATTCCTACTGCCGTGGCGGAGTATATCCACCTGTGGAAGAAGCGAAAATCGCCCTTGAGGCAATAAAGAGCAATCCCAATTTGCGCACAGAATCATATCTTGCCCTCATAAACGGCACAAGTGGATATTTTTCCGATGAATATACTCCGCGGAGCAGAGTCACGGCAAATGAATTGCGCAGATCAGGGTACGAGGTATCAAGGTCCGGATTGCGCCAGGCAATACTTGACGGCAGGGCATGCGTAAACGCGGATGACACAGTCAGAAAGGAAGTTGTACTTCTCCAGCCGGAGGAAGGTTTGAAATACTATGACGAACACGAGGGAAAAGTGACCATGAGTTTCTATGCAAACTCCCCCATTTCCTCTACGGCATTGGCCCTGTCGAAAGACAGTTCAGGAAAATTCATAGTTGATGCACTTTCCACGGACGGGGGAAAGATACCCCGCAACCTTACACTTCATCAGGGACTGCTCCTGGTCAAGTTCGGAGCATTCACGCTGTCTGAATTCAGCCACAAGGCTTCTCTCGCCGGCGCAAGAATGCTTGGATTCAATGACAGAGGATACATAGAGGAAGGAGCAGCAGCAGACATAATAATAGTCGATTATGACAAAATGACCGCAGAAATGGTATTTGCGGACGGCAAGCTGGTATGTGACCATGGAAACATACTTGGTTCAGACTGCCGTTTCATAACTACTGAGAACGGACGCAAGACTCTGGAGGCAAGCGGTGCACAGTTCTATGTGCATCAGCCGGACTGGCTGGAAGGTTCCCCACGTTCGGAAGCCGTTCCATGCGCCCTGCCTGCCTGCCGCAAGACAATAGGCATACTCGGCGGAGTAGGTCCATTTGCTACGGCGGACCTTTTCCAGAAACTGGTAAAAGCATCGCCAGCCAAAAAGGATCAGGAACATCCCCATACGATAATTGACAACGCCTGCCAGATACCGGATCGCACTGCAGCTCTTCTGAACAAAGGTCCTTCACCGGTTCCGGAAATGCTGGCGGCAGCAAGAAGACTGGAAGCAGCAGGAGCGGACTTTATAATCATGCCCTGCAACACAGCACATGCTTTCCTGCCGGAGCTTGAGCCTCTTGTACGCATTCCATTTGTAAACATGATACAGGAAGTTGTCAACCACATAAAAAAACAGTACCCCGATGTGACAAAGGTAGGTCTTCTTGCCACAAGCGGAACAGTTGCCTCAGGAGTGTATTCTAACGCAATTGAAAAAGCCGGTCTTGAAACAATTGTTCCAGACGATACCCTGCAGGCAAAAGTCATGGATGCCATTTATTCACCGGAAAGCGGCATTAAGGCAGGTGGGCTTGAGATCCCACACAGAATTCTCGTGGACGCTGGCAGAGAGCTGGCCGACCGGGGCGCTGAAGTTGTAATTTTGGGCTGCACGGAGATACCTCTCGTAGTCGGGAAAAATGATCTTCCTGTTCCGGCCATAGACGCAACGCTTATTCTGGCTGAAGCGGCTGTCAGCAGAAGCCTGAACAAATAAAAGATACTCACGGAATGAAATATCTTGCTTTGACATTTCTGCTGACGCTCCTGGCTGCTGCGCAGGATCTGTCTCCATATAAAAAGTCATTCACCGCAGGACCACTGGAACTTACGGTAGAACTTGACCGCACAATTGCAAATCTGGATGACAGCATAAACCTGACATTGACAGCTATTGCACCGGACGGGTACGGCATCGCCCTGCCCGAGCCGGAAAGCACAAGTGCTTCAGACAGTTTCATAATGTCAAAGCCGGTTATTTCCGATCGTATTCAGCAGGATGACGGGCGTTTTGCAAGCAAAGTGAGCATTGCATTGGAACCATTAATAGTACGCACGCCTTTCAGCATTCCCTCAATGTCGGCAACATTCACGGGAAAAGACGGCAAAAAACATACTATCGACACGGAAAACATTCCTCTGGACATCACGATACCGACAGACGAGGAGATACAGAAACGCCTTGATGCCGAGCTTTTAAGTTCAAAGCATCCTGTCTCACGCCTGGCTCCTCCGTCCATCATGCCATTTGTATACAGTGCAGCTATTGTTCTGCTCCTGCTGGCAGCAGCATTCTATGCAATCAGGCATATCATCAGGAAACGGCGTGAACTCGCCGCCCAGCCACCGCCGCCCCTGCCGCCATGGATAAAAGCGGAACTTGAACTGGACGAGCTGGCTGCAGAAAATCTTGTTGAGCAAGGCATGTTCATGGAGTTCTATAACAGGACCCAGCTGATACTGCGAACATACATAGAGGAAAGATTTGACATTCATGCCCCGGAACGAACAACCCAGGAGTTTTTGGAAGAATTGCGTAATACCGGTCCGCAGCTGACTTCATACAGCGGGCAGCTGAAGCAATTTCTTACCCATTGCGACATGGTGCGCTTTGCCGCGCATATACCGGAAATCCATGAGATAAATGCCATGTTCAACTCGTGCAGAGATTTTGTGCAGGCAACAAAGCCGGTTGACATCATAAACGGAGAAAAAGAAAAATGATGCGTTTTGAAACACCATTCGCCCTACTTCTCCTTCTGCTCCCGGCAATATTGTATCTATGGAAAAGGCGTTCAGCCCGTGCAGCAATCCCCTTCTCCTCCCTTTCACATATAAAACGAGCGGGAACTTCCTGGCGGCAGAAACTTGCAGTAACTCCGGGCATACTTGGTCTGACTGGTTTTCTTCTCCTTGTCATTGCACTTGCACGGCCTCAGGCAGGAAGTGAAAAAATCGAAAACATAAGTCAGGGCATAGCTATGGAAATGCTCCTTGACCGTTCCGGCTCCATGGGATTATTCATGGATGTCAACGGCACAAGGGTACAGAGATTGGACGCAGCAAAGAAAGTATTCAGGGATTTTGTCCATGGAAACAAAAAAGAACTGAAAGGACGAAGAGAAGATCTGATAGGACTTATCACATTTGCCAGATATGCAGACACAATCTGCCCGCTGACCCTCAGCCATGAAGTGCTCCCCCCGTTTCTGGATACAGTACTGTTGGCAGAAGGTGAAACTGAAGACGGAACGGCCATAGGAGACGCCATGGCACTTGCTGCCGCAAGACTGCATACCGTGGAAGAAAACCTGGAAAAACAATACGGCAAAAACAAGGATGCCTATAAAATCCAGAGCAAGGTAATTATTCTTCTTACGGACGGAGAAAACAACTGCGGACGCAGAACTGTTGTCCAAGCCGGAGAAATGGCCGCAAAATGGGGAATAAAAGTATATGCCATAATGGTTTCAGGCGCAGCATGGCATCAGATGCAAACACCTCTTGGCATCAAGTGGCGTCAAATAACCACACGCCCCCCAGACCTTTCAGAACTTCAAGACATAGCTGAAAAAACAGGCGGATTCTGCCGCATGGCAACTGATGCCGGATCGCTTATGGAACTTTACAGAGAAATCGACAGGCTTGAAAAAAGTCGCGTAGAATCCACAAGCTACATAGATTATCGCGAGTTGTGTATGCCGTTCATGATTGCCGCGTTCATTCTGTTCGGAATGTCCATGTTCCTTTCAGCCACTTTATTCAGGAGACTACCATGATCTGGCGGAATTTGGAATATCTGCACCTGCTGTGGCTGCTGCCGATTTTTGCGGCACTCTGCATATACGCTTCATATATGCGCAGACGCGCACTGTCACGCATTGCTGACAAGGCAATGGCAGACAGGCTCACAAACAGCATAAGTAAATCTGCCAGGGTTATTAAGACGATTCTCCGCCTGCTTGCCTTGGCCTGCCTGATAATCGCTCTGGCAAGACCATGCTGGCATCCTGTTTCCAGAGAAGTGCAGCGCAAAGGCAGGGATGTGGTGTTCGTACTTGATATATCCCGTTCCATGCTGGCGGACGATCTGCAGCCCAACAGGCTTGAAAGGGCAAAAATCGCCATAGGAGACTGCCTTGAAGTACTGGAAGGGGACAGAATCGCTCTGGTGGTATTTGCAGGTACATCGATTGTAAAATGCCCACTGACAGTTGACTATGGATTCTTCAGGATGATGCTTGCAGATGTGGAAACTGACAGCGTGGGACGGGGCGGCTCAAAAATCGGGGATGCTCTGCGCAAGGTAAAGGATGTCATATTCGATTCAGGAGAACACAAACACAGGGATGTCATTCTTATAACAGATGGTGAAGATCAGGACAGTTTTGCCGTCGAGGCCGCAGCGGATCTGGGAAAATCAGGAGTTCGTCTGCTCGCCATAGGTCTTGGAGATGAAAAAACAGGAACTCCGATACTTGCAAAAACAGATGACGGAAGCCGCACATTCATCAAAGACAAATCTGGAAATGTGGTACGCTCCAAACTTGACGGTGCTTCCTTGCGCAGAATGGCAGCCTCCACTCCCGGAGGACATTATCTGCCAGTTGCAACTGGTAACTTTGATCTCGGAAGCATATACAAATCCCTTGTGGCGGCTGCAGAAAAACAGGCATTTGAAGATGAAACCATACAGACATACGAGGAAAAATTCCAGATATTTCTGCTTGGAGCACTGATTCTTCTTTTTGCTGCGGAAATTATAAGGGAGAGGAAATAATGAGATACATCATCATATTGCTGATCCTACCGTTTATGGCATTTTCTGATTCGCCAAAAAGTCTTATGCTCAAAGGAAATGAAGCCTTTGAAGCAGGCAAATCTGCCGAGGCAATAGAAAATTATGACAATGCGCTTAAGATCCTGCCGAATAATCCCTATCTTACATACAATAAAGGCATTGCCGCATACGCTGACAAGAACTATGAAATCGCATTGGGACACTTCAGAGAAGCACACAAACTGACTTTGGAAGCTCCGAAGCGTGACTTGGCATTTGAATCAGGATGCCTTGCTTCAGCTGGGGATGCCCTTTTCCAGCAGGCAAAGGCAATTTCTGAAAACAAGGAAAATCAAATGCAGAACTTGGATACGGCTCTGCAAATGAGCAGTGAAGCCGCAGCAAATTATGAGAGCGCTATAAAAGTTTATCCTAAAAACAAAACTGCCGAAAGTGCAATTAAACAGGCCAAGCTCCTGAATAAAAAACTTCTTACCATAAAAAAACAGCAGGAAAAGCAGCAAGATCAGAATAAGCAAGATCAGAATAAGCAAGATCAGAATAAGCAAAAGTCGGAGGCCAAGCGGTCTTAGGAAGACAACAGCAAGCAGCAACTCCTTGGCTCACAGAACGACATGGCTACGATCCGACTTCCTGAATAAAAAACTTCTTACCATAAAAAAACAGCAGGAAAAGCAGCAAGATCAGAATAAGCAAGATCAGAATAAGCAAGATCAGAATAAGCA
>JAZURH010000207.1:0-3489 GCA_045606125.1 Lentisphaeria bacterium
CCCCCAAAACGCGCGCAAAAGAAAACCTGGAGCTTATTGGTCTTATTGGTCTTATGGGTCTTATGGGTCTTATAGGGCTTATGGGTCTTATGGGTCTTATTGGTCTTATGGGTCTTATAGGTCTTATGGATCTTATGGGTCTTATTGGTCCTATGGGTCTTATGGGTCTTATGGGTCTTATTAAACTGATAAGACACAAATATCACTGAAACCGGGCTTAGTCTCTCTACCTGCAAATCCGCAGGATGCGCACCAGCCCGTACATACGGAACACCTTGTCGCCCCGATCGCCAGTAAACCCTTATGACGCACTAACCTATTATTTTTTCTTGAACATCTCAATAAATCAACTCATTGACAAGGTGATGAACCGATTGCCATTTATGTGCATTTCTTTCCTTAATCGTTTTGACAATTCAAGACATTGAGTTATATTATCGCGTTTTTGTATTTTTTCATCCTTTTCAAGGGAGTACACCATGAACGAAGAATATCTCGCCAGAGCAAGAGCCAAGGTAAAAGACGTACGCCTTTTCATCAACGGCGTATCCCGGCGTGCCGAACAGCTTGCCAAGGGGGCAAAGCAGCTTGTACACCCGGTCACAGCAGAGCCTTTGTCCCATCTGGACATTGCATTGCTTGAGATCGCGGAAGGCAAAGTAGTCATAACCCAGGGAAACGAGAACTGACAGTTCAATAAGGAAAATCAACATGGCAAACATCTACATTTTCATCGGACCTCCCGGAGCCGGCAAAGGCACAATGGGAGATATTTTCTGCGAAAAGACCGGCGTAATCCATGTCTCAACAGGACAGTTGCTCCGTGACGAAATGGCCGCAGGCACAGCCCTCGGCGCCCAGGTCAAGGACATCATCGCCAAGGGCGCTCTGGTATCAGACGAAATCGTGGCGGAAATGGTCAAGAACAGAATTGCAAAGGACGACATCAAGGCCAACGGATGCCTTCTTGACGGATTCCCCCGCACAGTTCCCCAGGCCGATATGCTGGACAAGATCATCACAGACGGCAACGACACAATGGCAGCAGTGGTCCTCATCGAAGCTGATTCCGACATGCTCATCGGCCGCCTCACAAGCCGCCGCATGTGCTCCAACAAGAAATGCGGAGCTATCTACAATGTAATTTCCCAGAAGCCTGCCAAAGAAGGTATCTGCGACAAATGCGGCGCAGCCCTCTACCAGCGCAGCGACGACAGCGAAGAAACTGCCAAAAGCCGTCTCAAAGTATACGAAGAGCAGACCGCACCTCTGGTGGAATATTACGAAAGAAAAGGTCAGCTCAAGCGCACAGTCAGCACAGACCGCTCACCTGAAGAAAACTATCAGGAAATGGCAAAGGTGCTTGGAATCTGATAAAACGGAGCGCGTTCATAAATGGGACGGGACACCATAAACATCTACGACGGCCCGGCACTTCAGGGCATAAGGAGTGCCGCCGGAGCTTCTGCGCTTGTGCTTGACAGACTGTGCAACGCCGTAAGACCCGGAATGACCACGGCAGACATGGACATGCTGGCCGCCGAGTTCATCAGGGAAACAGGAGGCAAAAGCGCTTTTCTGAACTACCACGGCTATCCGGGGCACATCTGCATATCCCTGAACAATGAGGTCGTCCACGGCATCGGCCGCAGGGATAGAATAATACAGCCAGGAGACGTCGTCAGCCTGGATGTTGGAGTCGCTCTCAACGGATACATAGGGGACAACGCCAGAACAGTCTGTGCGGGATTCGCCCCGAACGAAACAGCTGCCAGACTCCTTGAAACCACCCAAGCCGCATTGATAGCCGGCATAGATGCCGCAGTGGAAGGAAACAGAGTATGCGACATTGGTCGTGCTGTACAGCAGGTGGCCGAGTCCGCAGGCTTTGGAGTTGTCAGAGATATGGTCGGCCACGGATGCGGAAAAGCAATGCACGAAGCCCCGGAAGTGCCGAACTACTTCATAAACGGCAAATCCCCGGCTCTCAAGGCCGGCATGGTCATCTGCATAGAGCCCATGATAAACGAAGGAACCTGGAAAGTCACATTCGACAGAAAAGACGGATGGACAGTCCGCACGGCGGATGGTTCCCTTTCAGCGCATTTTGAACATCAGATCCTAATAACAAAAGACAAAGCGGAGATTCTTACGTGCCTAAACAATCAAAAGACTGCATAACCCTTCAGGGTGTTGTAAAAGAACTGTTGCCCGGAACAGAGTTCAATGTCGAACTCGAAAACGGACACACCATTCGCGCATATATCTGCGGAAAAATGCGCACACACAACATCAGGGTCCTCCCCGGTGATAAAGTAACGGTGGAAATATCCGCCTACGACCTTACAAGAGGCCGCATCAGTTACCGCCAGAGGTAAGTCCACCAGAGGTCTCCATCAAAAACAGCAGCGCTGAAGCGGCATAAAAACCACTGCAGCAAATGCTTTTCTGCATTTTTCAAGTATAAATGTGTAATTTTTCGCATTTAAACATTGAAAAAAACATCAACAGAGTTAAATTATAAGCTCATTTTACTTGCATCCGGTGCGCCACCACTGTGATTCGGGTATTCTGATACCCTGCGGTAGCCTTATGCCACTGCAACCGAAAGCGGCATAACGGGGAAACAGGCCTTACCCGCCCCTCAGGGGTCCGGGATTTTGTGTCTCTTATAAAGAAATGGGAAGAAAACCATGAAAGTCAGAGCATCAGTCAAAAGAATGTGCAACAACTGCCGCATCGTAAAGCGCGCAGGTGTTATCCGTGTCATCTGCAAGAACAAGCGCCACAAGCAGCGCCAGGGATGATTCCGTACATTCCGGATTCAGGCAAACAGCAACAGAACAAATTGATGACGGCAGCGCCGTCCTCTACAGTCAGGAACAGATAAAATGCCAAAGATTCTCGGTATTGACATTCCAAACAACAAACACACCAACATCTCGCTCACCTATCTCTACGGCATCGGCCCTGCCACTGCCGACAAGATCTGCGAAATGGCAAAGATTGACCCGATGACTCCCGCCGGCAGCCTTACCGACGCGAACATCACAGCCATCCTTCAGATCCTCCAGGACCACTTCCTGGTCGAAGGTGACCTCAGAAGACAGGTTGCCCAGAACATCCGCCGCCTCACTGCAATCTCCTGCTACCGCGGCGTACGCCACAAGCGCAACCTCCCGTGCCACGGGCAGCGCACAAAGACGAACGCCCGTACCCGCAAGGGTTCGAAGAAGACCGTCGGCGCTATCCGCGACAGGTCCGAGCGTAAACAGGCCAACGCCGGCAAGTAACGCCAGGCTCCACACAGCAGGCCAGTCAAACAACAAAAGAAAACCCCCAAAAGGGAGATTGAAGTTAAAATGGCAGAAGAAGCAACCGATATCAAGAGCACCGAGGCAGAAGCACCGGTCGTGGAGACGACTAAGCGCAAGGCCAAGGGCGGCCGTCAGGTCCTCTCCGGCATTGTTAAGTCGGAGGCCAAGCGGT
>JAZURH010000208.1:0-5327 GCA_045606125.1 Lentisphaeria bacterium
AGCCATGTCGTTCTGTGAGCCAAGGAGTTGCTGCTTGCTGTTGTCTTCCTAAGACCGCTTGGCCTCCGACTTCTTTCCTGCATGGCAGCCAGACCCGTTACGGCGGAAATGAGAAAACTCTGGGATGATCTGACCAAGGGAAAAGTAAATCTTGCTGCCGGAAAGGAATGCAAGCTTGTACCTCATACGGATTATCGTCTTACAAAGAGCGACACGGATCCTTTTGATCTGACGGATGGAAAACTGACCAGGATGAAGGACGACAGACTGTGGTTTGACAAGGGATGTATCGGATGGTATTTCGGTGCCGGCCATTCATTTATCAAGGTCGACCTGGGTGAAGTCCAGCCTGTTGGCAACCTTGTCATACGCCTTCTTGGCGGTTCGGATACCAACTTCAAGTTCCCTCGCAGAATTGCCGTGCATGTATCCAAGGATGGCGAGAGGTTCTACACTGCCTCATCCATGCAGAAGCTGGCCCCCTGCGAAAGCGGCCAGGCGGACTGGAAGCGCTATTATTATATCGAAGAAGATGTGCACTGGGGCAAGGCATGGACATATCCTTTCTCACTTCAGGTCCAGGCAGATGCACGCTATGTGATTTGCGAGATCAAAGCTGAATCAGGTTCAATTTTCAGTGATGAAATGGTGATCACAAAGGCTGAAAAGACGGAAAAGGGATATAATGACGCATATGCCAGCGTGGGCAAGGTCATTCCCATGGAAGGCGTTCTTGTTAATCCCCGCGTGCCGGAGATAGTTGTGATGCATGGACTGCCTGCTCCACAGAGGCTTGAAAAGATGGATCTGCGCACTGAGGAGGAGAAAAAGAAGGACTTTGGCAAGGTGGTCATTGAATTCCCCAAGGGCGTCAGAATGCTCAATAACACCAACTACAATGAAGAGAAGTTCAATGGCGGGCTCAAGTATACCTGCGATCTTAAGGCCTCCAAGGGAAGAATACCGATTTTCTATCTTGATGCCGACAAGGATGCGAAGGGCGATGTTACGATTTATGCAGTGACAGCTGAAGGCGGTGAGCAGTTCAAGTCCGTTGTACCGCTTAAGGTCATTGAGCCTCCGGAGATAAAGGGTGATTTCAAGCGTCTTCATGTGAGCCTTTCATGGATGGGAGAAGGTTCCGGCCGTGCATGGCCGGATTTCCTGAAGAACTGGCGCAGACTGGGTTTCAACGTGGTCAGCACATTCCCCCGCTACTGGCACAGTGCAAAAAGCATTGAAGATGGCAAAATCTATGTGGACGCCGCCCATAATGCCGGCTATACCACGATTATGAACGATTCTTCATTCCATGAAATGGTCCGCAATAAGAAGGCAGGCCATGAGATGTTCTGCCAGATTCCCGGAAATGACAAGCACAGATGGCTCTGCCCTTCATACCGTGGCGAATTCTATGAAAAGGAAATGGAGCGTGTGGCTCGTTGCGTCCGTAATGGAAAGCCGGATTATGTGTTCTATGACATCGAAATATGGCATCAGGCCAAAATGTCATCAAAGAAATGCACCCGCTGCCAGGCCCGCATGAAGGAGCTGGGCGTTACGCATGATGAGTTTATCTACCAGTGCGGCAAGGAGACCATGGCCGATCTCAAGGCTGCCATCGTCCGTGGCGCCAAGGAAATTGGTATCAAGACGCCTGTCATCGGTTCCTACAATCGCAATGCTGCATCCCCCTATTATGGCATTGAACGCTGGGAGGATTTGTATCCTGAGTCAGTGGATATGGCCCAGCCCAGCCTTTATGTCTGCGGCCGCGCCACTGATGTGCATAACAGCATTCGCAAAAATCACGAGATCCTGGGCAACAAGAAGATCATTCCCTGGCTGACAGCAGGTACATACGGCGAATTTGAATCCTATAAGATGGAGCAGATGGTGCTTGAGGCTCTGTTGAATGGTGCCAATGGAATAACATACTTTGAAATAGGTGACTTCTGCGATTCGCCTTTGGATTTCTATTATCACGCAAAGGCTCTTTCACATATTTATCCCTATGAGGATCTTGTGATGGATGGAAAGGTGACGGAAATCAAGGGCAGCAATGTCAATTTGACATATTCCATGCTGCAGGACGGTGATGAACTGCTTCTGTTGGTAGGAAACTATGTGGGTGCTGCACCGGGAACAACGGTGAAGCTTCCCTTCAAGCCTTCCAGAGTGCTGGATCTCAGGGAAGACAAAAAGGTCAAGTGCAAGGGCACTGATTTCAAGTTTGATGTACCTAAAGATGAAATCAGGTTGTTCTACATCAAGAAATAAATTTCAGTCCGGGAGAAAAAATGAAAGAAAGAATGATTTTTATAACAGCAGCTGCAGCGGTTCTGCCGGTTATTTCAGGCTGCGGTCTTTGGGGGGGAAAGGACGCTCCGGCAATGGGGCAGAAACCTGTTGCAGAGGATATTCTGATTGATGCCACAACCATTGTCAACTGGGACAAGGATGATGTGGTACTTGAGAATATACCGGGAAGGATGCGTGCCCGCATACAGTCCGAAAAGGACAATCATGGCAGTTTCGGCACAACTCTGGTCAACAAGGGGCGCGCCTACATGCAGGTTGAAATGGGTGCCTATGAATATGCTATAGTTGATCCTTCCTGCATCAATGCCACCAGTGGCGAAAAGTTCTGCAAGCTGTACAGCGGAAGCAACACAGTTCTGCTTCCGGAAAGTGCAAAGGGTAGCTTCAAGTTCAGCGTTGATGGTTTCAAGGATGACTCAGCCAAGACCGGTCCCTGGTTTGATCTTAGCAGCATACGTTTCACCGATGCTCCCGTAAATGCACCTGTAGTGACCGTTGCAGGCGGTAAAAAGGTGATTTCCGTTGGAAGCAAGCTGGACATCTGCTTCAAGTCCGATGCTCCTGTTGCCGGTGATGTTCAGGTCCGTTTTGTCATAGGTCCCAACTTTGTGGATTATCGTTTCAGCGGCGAGCGGTTCGTTACACTGAAGGCAGTGGGAAATAATGTTTTCCGTGGAAGCGTTGTTGTGGATGGTGATGCCCTTGCATTTTCATCTAAGGCAAGTCCCGATTATTTCATTTCCGCCATGGCTGTTGTCAACGGCAGGAACTGCTATTTCAAACTTCCCTATAAGGTGGAAGTTGCCACTGCTAAAGCAGCTGACCTGAAGCAGGCGGCTCTTGGTGAGATTCATGTGCGGGACCAGAGGGAACTGTGGAATAATTTCACTGCAGGCAAAAATCTTGCCATAGGGGCAAAATACACTCTTACCCCCATGCCTGATTATGCTCTTACCACAAATGACGGGGATTTGACTGATCTTACCGACGGAAAGCTTACTGCCCGCATAGATGACAAGCTCTGGTGGGACAAGGGATGTGTTGGCTGGTATATTGGCAGTGGTCATGTGTATATAAAGGTGGATCTGGGCAGGGAGCAGCCCGTTGAAAAGGCTGTGATCCGTCTGCTTGGAGGTACCAATGGCAATTTCAAGTTCCCGGGCAGGATCAATGCCTTTATTTCAAAGGACGGCAAGTTCTTCTACAGGACTGCTGCCATGCAGAAGCTGGCTCCCTGTGAAAGCGCCCAGTGTGACTGGAAGCGTTATTATTACCTGAACGAGGAACGCAGCATTCCGGACACGCGCGTATATCCTTTCCAGCTGTCCGTCAATGCAGACGCAAGGTATCTTATTATTGAAATTGTTGGAACCACAGGTGCTGTATTTACGGATGAGCTTGCCGTAATCAAGGCGGAGAAGAAGTCTGCTGATTTCAATGCGGCATATTCTGAGGAAGGTAAAGAAATTCCCATGGAGGGGCTTATCATTCGTCCCCGCGTACCTGAAATTGCTGTAATGGCAGGACTTCCCGCGCCTCAGGTTCTGGAGATAACTGACATGCGTCAGGGACGGGATCCCAAGGCGCCTGCAGGTGAAATGGTCATCGAGCTTCCCAAGGGCGCAAAAATCATAAATGACAATATTTTCAAGAGTCAGGCTCTTCCTTCTGGTGCAACACGCTATACATATACGCTTAATAAAGGCATCAAGCTTGGAAAAACCGTCAATTCTGCTGCCATGTACATTGATGCAGGCAAGGATGCCAGCGGAATGGTAAGCATTTATGGCGTGTCTGATGGCATTGAGCAGTTCAAGACCGTAGTTCCTTTGAAGGTGGTTGCTGCTCCGGAGATCAAGCCTTTCAATAAGCTGCACATCAGCCTTTCCTGGATGGGCGAGGCTTCCGGCCGCGCATGGCCGGACTTCCTGAACAACTGGCGCAGACTTGGATTCAACGTGGTCAGCACCTTCCCCCGCTACTGGCACAGTGCAAAGAGCATTGAAAACGGCAAGATTTATGTGGACGCCGCTCATAAGGCAGGATACAAGACCATTATGAACGATTCCTGCTTCCATGAAATGGCACGCGGCAAGGATGCAGGCCATGAAATCTACTGCCAGATCGAAGGCGTAAAGCACAAGTGGCTTTGCCCGACCTACAGGGGAGAATTCTACAAGAAGGAAATGGAGCGCATCACACGCTGTGTCCGCAACGGCAAGCCTGACTATGTTTTCTATGACATTGAGATCTGGCACAATACTGCCAAGTCCGTTCCGCTTTGCAGCCGCTGCCGTCCGATCTTTGAAAAATCCGGTCTCGACATGGATGAATTCCTGTACGGGCTTGGCACTGAGACCATGCGCGATGTGAAAGAAGCCATCAGAAAGGGAGCGGAGGAAATCGGTATACCCATGCCTGTAGTGGCGTCGTACAACCGCCATGCGGCTTCTCCCAAGTACGGCATAGAAAAGTGGGATTACATTTATCCCAAGTATTTTGACATGGCCCAGCCCAGCCTTTATGTCTGCGGCCGTGCTCAGGATGTGCATGACTGCATACGCAAGAACTATGAGATACTTGGCAACAAGAAGATCGTTCCATGGCTGACTGCCGGAACATACGGCGAGTTCGAATCCTACAAGATGGAGCAGATGGTGCTTGAGGCGCTTATGAACGGTGCCGGAGGAATCACCTATTTCAGCTATGGGGATTTCTGCGATTCACCGCTTGACTTCTACTATCATGCCAAGGCACTGGAAGCCATCAGACCCTATGAAGATCTGGTTGTTGATGGCAAGGTGGTCCCCGTGGAAGGAGATAACGAAGATATGACATATTCCATGCTTTTGGATGGAAAAGAGCTTCTTCTCCTGGTTGGAAACTATCGCGGAGCAGATCCCAAGGTTACAGTCAAGCTGCCTTTCAGTGCAAGTTACGTACGTGATGCAAGAGCTGCAGTTGACATTGACTTCAAGGGAGACAAGTTCTCATTTGAAGTGCCT
>JAZURH010000209.1:0-4401 GCA_045606125.1 Lentisphaeria bacterium
TGATCAGGGATTCTATATGGACGGATTGTGGACTGCGCCCAGTGACGAGGCATTGCGCAGGGACATAGAATTGTCCATGGAGGCTGGTTTCAATGGTGCCCGTCTGCATCAGAAGATTTTTGACGAACGCTTCCACTATTGGGCTGACAAGCTGGGATATCTTACTTGGGCTGAGTTCCCTGACTGGGGTATGAGCTTCTGGGAGCATTTCCAGAAGTGCAATCCTGATTACATGCGGCTTTTCCGCAATTATTTTGCAGAGTGGAGTGTTCTTGTGGAAAGAGACGCCAATCATCCTTCCATCATAGGATGGACTCCCTTTAATGAGTCCTGTTCCCAGTTTGACCTGGAGGAGCATCGCCGCATGCTTGCAGATGTATATGACCTTACAAGAAAACTGGATCCTACACGGCCGGTGAATGATACTTCAGGCTATTTACATGTAAAGACGGATCTCTGGACTGTGCACATTTATGCCCAGACAGTGGAAAAGCTGGAGGAAATGCTTGAAATGCAGCCGGTTTTCATGCAGTTCCCGGAAGAGGAAAAAGGCGCCTGGGACGGACAACCCTATATCGTGGATGAATACGGCGGCGTAAGTTATATTCCTGAGGAGGACAAGCCCTACGCCGACAATTCATGGGGCTACAACAAGGAAAAGCTTTCACGGACTGAAACCGAGGAAAGAATATTCGCTCTTACTGAATGCCTTGTGAAAAATCCCCGTGTGGCGGGTTATTGCTATACTCAGCTTACCGATATTGAACAGGAGCAGAACGGTGTCTACAAATATGATCGCTCTGTAAAATTTGATATGAAGGCCATTGCTGCCACTTTCAGTCTTAAGCCGGACTGGAGTGAATTCTGACGGCCGGACAATGCACATCTCCCTCCCTTGAAAAATCAGGGGAGGGAGGAGAGTTGTTATTTAGTGCGCAGTATATACTTCCCCGGAGTGACGGATATGTTGCCTTCATCTACTGGGACTGGCAGATTATTTTCACCGATGCAGCTTTCAATGGTCAGCATATTCAGTCTAAAATTGATTTTTCTGTGAAGAAGCTGTGCCACTTGAGGTTCCTTCTGGCAGTTTACATAGCGGTTTGCCATTGCTCTGTAAGTGCGTCCTCTTGTAACATCCGCAAGAAACTTCTGGTCCGGGAAAATGTCAAGTTTCCATTCCCTGTCCCCTATTTTTTCAAGGAAGTAGCATCCGTTTCCTGACGAGGATGCAAACGCCGAGCAGTTACGGCCGATGATTCTGCGCAGTTTTTCCGGATGTTCAACGGATATGTCAGTATCGTTGGAATATCCGAAAAAGTCATCTGAAATATAGACCACCAGGTCATCCTTTCTTCTGATCAGCAGGTCCTTTCCTGTCCATTCCTCCGGCATTTCTTCAAGGACCAGTTTACCTTCCGTTCTGCGGAAAAGTTCTCCGCTGATGGCAAAGGCCGCCGCCCTGGAAGGTGTGTAGGCTATGTTGAGGAAATGTACAAGCCAACCAGGATTCCAGGCTCCCAGATCCCATGGCGTATAGGTAAAATATCCTGCTATCTGAATATGATGCTCCAGATATTTGGCTGCAATGGCGGCAAGTGGATAGCCGTTTGTGGTGCCGGTGGCATCGAATTCGTATGATATGACCGGATGTTTGGAAGGAACCCGTGAAGCATATCTTTCAAACCATTTCTGGGCTATAGGAAGATGGTTCAAATTATCCGTGTTGATTGCATCGAATCCATATCCGCTGTTGAGATAGCTGCCTATGGTTACCACATCAATGGGCGCTCTGGCGAAGATTTCATCCAGTCCTTCGGGAAGAACTCCGGAATAGCTGGTGAACTGAGCGTGAAGCACATTTTCCCCGAAATATTTGTCTACTATGGGCCATAAAGTCTTGAAATAATGATCCATTATTTCTGCGCGGAACAGCGAGAAGCACTTGTCTTCGTCGGTTTCTTCCGGGTGCTGCTCTTTGAATTGTTTCCACTTGGAAATGAATTTTTTACGCAGTGGACCGTGGGAGTACATTGCATTCTGCTGGACAATCTCCTGGTCGGGGTTTTCTTCGATGAGCAACCATTTGTCTGGATAGACCGGTTCATTGCACAGTTCGAATACAATAATGTTTTTATAGTCCGGCAGGCGTTTGCCGGAACAATGATTTGTTCTTGTAAAGAGTCCGTTCATGTACCGGCATTGTGCATCCAGGGCGTCCTGGTCCCAGATCATGGCATCCACTGAAAAGAAGTTGGTAAATCCGAATGCCCTTTGTGAATAAATGTACCAGTAGGCATAGAGTTTTTCCTGAATAGCCTGGTTGGCAACTGTGTTCCAGTAGGAAATCGGGGAAAACATGAGAAAAATGCCGTTCTTTTCGCATTGGTCGACAAGGTAGTCGAAGACTTCCATATTGCGGTTTTCCACAATGTTTCCCATGGGATCTGTGATTTCCCTTTCGTACATGTGCATTCTTATGAGGTCTATTCCCATAAGCTTGAAGTGTTCAATGTCCCTGTCAATAGCCTTTTCGTGTGTTATTCCAAGTTCTTCAAGGTTTTGGAAATTATGATTGAAAGGAGCATAATAATTCACTCCCCAGAGACGGACTTCCCTGCCGTCTGCGTCATATATGGTTTTGTCCTTTACATGAAAAGGGGTTTTGAAACGTGAAATGCTCATATTCTATCTTCCTGATTTTTTAAATTTGATCAGTTTTTTGCCGTCTAATATACTTCATTAGTTTTGTGATGGAATCCGGAGTCGATGTATTTTTTTAGTTAAATATTCCTGAAAATCAAGAAATGAAATTGAATATACGGAATAGGTAACAGGGACTTAATAAAAAATTATTTTTTCCAGGATTGTTGGAATGAAAAGTCACTTGCATTGAAAATTGTACAATGTTGTGTAAACTTTGGATGGAAATGATTTTATTCAGAGAATGGTGGAACGATCCATTTTTCCTATTTTGATAAGCAGCAAGCCAATGTCATGGATTATAGGAGCAGGGCAATTATGAAGATGCGTAAGATCTTGGAGTCTGTTATTGACAACGACCCGGCCTACCACGGCTGGCCTACTGTTATACATACCGGGGATAATCGTCTTGTAGTTGTTTGTTCCGGCAATCGTCAGCGCCATGTTTGCCCATACGGTAGGGTATGGATGTATATTTCAGAAGATGAAGGAAAAAGCTGGACCGGTCCGCAGGCGTTGTCTTCCGGGCCACTGGATGACAGAGATTCAGGTATCTGTCAGACAGCGGACGGCGCCCTGCTGATCAATTATTTTACCAGCATATATGGAATCTTTCGGGTGGAGCAGCTGCCGGAAGACTGGAAGAAAGTAGCCGAAAACATCAATTTGATGACATTGCTGGAAGAACATGGATTCTGGATGCGCAGGTCTGACGACGGGGGCAGGACATGGAGTGAAAAATATCGCACGCCTGTTTTCAGTCCTCATGGACCGACATTGATGAGGGACGGCAGACTCTTTTTCCCCGGACAGGTCCAGGGTAGCTTATGCAGGGAAAGTGCAAGTACGGAAGTGTTTGGCGCGGCGTTTTCAGATGACAACGGAGCTTCGTGGCAGATACTCTCCACAATTCCAACACCGCCTGGTCAGGATCCCCACAATATATTTGAGAGCCACGGCATTGAGGCGCCCGACGGAAGTCTGATAGTGCAATACCGCAACCATAACTGCCCCGGACATTATGAAACTTGGCAGACCGAATCAGTTGACGGCGGCAAAAGTTGGAGTGAACCCCATTCGGTTTGCCAGGGATTTCCTTCCCATCTTCTTGCATTTGGCGGCGGCAAGCTGCTTATGACATACGGATACCGGGTGGAACCATTTGGCGTAAGGGCGCGGATTTCCGGTGATTCGGGAAAAACATGGGGCGATGAAATAATCCTGTCGGATGATGGCCTTGACTGGGATCTGGGCTATCCTTCAACAGCAGAAATGGCCGACGGCACCTTCTTCACTCTCTGGTATGAAACTGGAGGAAAACCGGGCAGGCTGCGTTATATTCACTGGAGTCTTGAATAATTGTCTACTGTAATTTGGAATTGCAGAAATGCGAAAATACATGACCAGTCCGTATTTTCGCATTTCTGTGCCAGGGTTGTTCCGTTGCATTATGCGTTGCTTAATAACGGGCGGCAAATTGATTTGCCAGAATATTCATCATCCGGCGGCCAAGTCCACGCAGAGCTTCCCTGGAGACAAGTCCTCCGCAGCGGCCGTAACCGAATTCCCAGTTGGCAACCCAAAGAATATTGGGTTGGGTCAGTACCCAATGGTTGGACTTCATTTCGCCGGGTTTCTTGGTTGGAACATTAAACCGTTCACCCCATTTCTGATCCCAGGCACCGAAAAAGCGGATCG
>JAZURH010000210.1:0-4973 GCA_045606125.1 Lentisphaeria bacterium
GGCAGCGTGTCCTTCAGACTACCGTGTCCTTCAGCATCTGCTTAAGCGTTCTGTAGTCTGTTTTGCCTGAACCAAGCAGGGGTATCTCCGGTATTCGGATGACTTTCTTGATATTGTAGATGGGAGCGAATCCGGCTTCCCTCAGCTGCAGATTAATATCCTCCTTCTGAATGTCAAGTACGGAAAACAGCACTATTTCAGGACGCATATCGTTATCAGTGGCCTCTATTGCCAGAGGTATTGGAGTCTCCCTGGTTCTGTACAGATTGAGAAGAACTTCTTCAATGGCTGGCAGAGACACCATTTCACCGCCTATTTTTACAAAGCGCTTAAGCCGTCCCTTGAAGATTATATGTCCTGTTTCCTCTGCCATCACCAGATCTCCTGTGCGGTACCATTCCTTGCCCTCAATGGTAACGAAGGGCGAGGGGCCGTCATAGTCCAGGTATCCGCCGAATATGCTGTCTCCTCTTACATGGAGCATGCCTGTGGTTCCCGCCGGAACCGGCTTGTTGTTTTCATCTGTTATGATCCATTCCACTGCATCTATTATAGTTCCTACTGAACCGGCCTTTTCATTTCCCGGCCTGTTGAGGGCTACTACAGGGGAACATTCAGTTATGCCGTATCCTTCAAGGAAGTACAGATGGTCGTTCTTTTCCTTTATCAGATTATATGTGGCCTCAGGGCATTTTTCCGCACCTGTTATGATTATACGGAGGGACTGGAGTTGGGCCGGAGTGGCATTGCGGAATATTCCGGCCGCGAACGTGGGCGTTCCCACTACCATGGTGGCATGATATGCTGCAATAAGGCGTGCCAGCATGTCGCCTTCGGTGGGATTGGCATGGTATACTACGCGCAGGTTGGCTATGGACGGCATGACTATGTTCATAAGCAGTCCGAATGAATGGAAGGGCGGCAGCATTCCTATGACACTGTCATCCTTTCTCAGGCCAAGTGCCTTCATTGCAGAGGCAACGCATGTTATTACGTTCTTGTGGGTGAGGGGAACTGTTTTAGGCATGTTCTCAGATCCTGAAGTGAAAAGTATGCCGACATATTCGGATACCTTTGCCCGGCGCAGGCTTCTCCAGCTGAATTTGCTTGCAACCAGACTGGAAAGTTTTCTGAATATGGATATGCCCTTCTTCAGGTCCTCAAGATATATGAATGAATCCTTGATCCCGCTGAAGTCCGTGCCTCTTCCCTCAAGGCGCTCTATGACTACTTTTGAAGTTATTATGTGCTTTACATTGGCGTGCTCCATGCAGTATTTCATATTGCGGGGGCCGACTGTCCAGTTTATGAGTACTGGAGTCTTTCCGGCATAAAGCATGGACATGTACACCACGAACACCGCTGCGCATGCAGGCATTATTATGCCGACACGTTCAGCAGGAATTTCTTTGATGGATGGACTGAGAACCATCATGGCAAGAATGGCTTTCCTGCTTGTTATGACACCAGTATTCTGATCGGCTACAAGCACGAACCCGGGATCCCGCTTTGCCAGCTTAAGGAAAGTATCTGTGATTTTGGGAGCGTTCTCCGGTACCTCGAGCAGCGTTGAATCCTCCTTGACAAACCAGTTCGGCGGAACCGGCTTGAGAGGTTCCACCGAGCCGCTTTGACCTATTGCTGCCTTAAGTACGCTTGCCACTGTCCTAAGGGATTCAGGGCTGTTTACATTTACGCCGAATTCGTTCTGTATCCAGATGAGCAGATCAGCCACCATCAGGCTGTCCATTCCAAGATCTGTTCCAAGTGTGTATGTTTCCTGCAATGTCTTTTTGGGGGAGAGCTCGTGGAGTTTTGTGTACACTGCTTTTCTTACATCATCCGGCACATCGCTGGTGTCTATCTGTGTGTCAAAGGTGTCCGGTTCCGGGACTACTCTGGCTGTGCCGTGTTCCCACCAGTGATAGGGAACGTATGTATTTGCGGGCGCGTCCTGGTTGTAGAAGTTTTCTAAATAGCGATTTATCGTGTCCTTGTCGCTGAACTTGGGAAAATCATCGGGCATTTCCACAAAATCCACTTCCACAACTCGCTTGGGCATGAAGAAAATAAGATTTTTCAGGACATGGGAAATATGTCCCTTGAGTATCTTCATGAAGGGTTCCTGATAGCCTTTTCCCCTGCTGAAGGAACTGCCCCAGAGTCCCTTTGTGCGGACAAGGACTATCCTTACATCCGGATATTTCTTGATTATGTGTGCCACGCCGCCATTGCCGCGCAGTTTTTCATAGCGGCTGCGGTATATTCTGCCGGCAGGGTACAGAAGCAGATTGTCCCCTGATTTGAGGGCATCAGCGCAGGTGTCAATCTGCTTTATGACCTTCTCCAGTCCGGCCTTTCCGGCAATACCCATGTCCGGAAGAGCAAGTATTCTCAGACTTTTGACAAGATATTTCAGGACTGTTTGCCTTATCTGTTTTTCATCTACCAGCGACCTGGGGTGAAACTTTCTGAAAAGTATCCTGTTCATTATGACCGGGTCTATGAGGGCAGGGTGGTTGGGGATGAAAAGTATGCCCTTGTTCCCCTTTTTGAAGCATTCATCAAGTCCCTTGACCTTGAGCCTGTATCTTATTTTAAGTGACAATGCCACCAGGATAAAGAGCAAGAAAATTAAAATACTCATGATAAATCTCCAATTTCCGCCAGGACGAAGCGGTCCCTGCCTGCATAATCGCTGCGTATTGTCGCACGCATGCCTGCAGCCGCGAATATTTCATTCACCGCCTGCCCCTGGCTTTCCCCAATTTCCATTATAACCATGCCGCCTTTTTCAAGGTGCTTTTCAGCTCCTGCGGCTATGCGCCTTATTGTTTCAAGTCCGTTGTCTGCTGCTTCAAGCGCCATGCGCGGTTCATAGTCCCTGACTGTCCTGTCCAGATCTCTATATTCCTCCGGTGACACATATGGCGGATTTGCAGTTATCATTGCAAATCTTTCCCCCCCGGGCAGTGGGGCGTAAAGGTCACCCAGCAGAAACTCCACATTGTCTGCCGAGTTCAGCTCTTTGTTGCGTATCGCCCAGGACAGCGCATCAGCGGAAAGGTCTACGCCAGTAAAACGGACTTCAGGCAGCGTCTTTGCCATTGCAAGGGCAATTGCGCCGGACCCCGTACACAAGTCACATATCTTTCCCTGTACTTTTCTGCAGGACAGAGCTATCTCTACAAGCTGCTCGGTCTCCGGTCTTGGAATCAGAACACCGGGACCTATAAGCAGTTCAACGCAATGAAAAGGGACGTTGCCCAGGATATACTGGAGGGGTTCCCCTTTTATGCGCCTTTCCACCCGTTCCGATAGCAGAGCATCGTTTGCTCCTTCCATCATCCAGCGAACTTCGTTTCTTGCGTTTTCAATGCCGGATTCAAGAAGCCGGGCAGTCAATATGTCTGTTTTCCTGTCCATAAGTAAAGTAACTGTTAATATATTGTTCTGCTCCTTTTTTTCCATTGAAAATCTGTTATAAAACACAGTTGTCCTCTTAATTTTTCTGACTCGGGATGCGGAATGTTTTCTGAGGGAAAAGTACATCTCCGGAAGTCTCATGAAAAAACGGCATTGGTTACATTTGCTCATGTATGTATCTGCCCCGGAGATTGCTGCAGTTTTTTTGAAATCCCTGCCGTCGGTGTCTGTAAAAATAATGCCGCGTCCGGAATATTCCTGAACGCGGCTTTTCTGATCATAATTTCATAGTTTTGTGTGTTTTTTTGATGGACTTGAAAATCATGTGTTCAAGGCATTGCCTGAGTCTGTGGTTTGCTTTTGCTCGTGTCTCCTGTTTGTGGTGGTGTGTAACTGGCAAGTTTTTGTGTGTTAGTTGTGATTAAGTTGGGTTGCTCCATTAATCAGGATTGTGCTGTGTTTTCTGTTTTAACTCTTTATTAGTCTTGTCTAATTTTTTTTGCGGGAGTAATGTAGTGTGCTTTCTGATTATGTCAAGGGGTGCGGTTTAAGAAAAAATTAATTTTTTTGTATATGGTCATTGATATTATCTTTCAGGATATGGTATTTGTGCTTTTTCAAGTTTTCCGCCTTCCCATTGTATGTACCATGGCGGTGTGGATGATTTGCAGGGTGCGGCTATAAAGTCGTCCAGGATTCTGTTTTCCACATGTCCGTCCAGGAAAGCTGCGTTTGCCGCATTATCATGCCTGTTTGCGCCTTCCGCCCCGGAATCCCAGTCCAGATCCAGTTCTTCCATCAGGTTGTTCCAGTTATTGGCCCCGTAGATAATGCACTGGTCGCCGGAATCGAAGACGATGTATGCTGAAGAAGGTTCTTTTATTGCGGAACTTATCGGCCCTCTGTTGGCCTGGGTTCCGTCAAAATTCCATCCGTAGTTTCCGTCATAAAGGTGCAGTTCTTCTATGGATTTGTCTTTTGGGCCGGGTTTTGGACTTGCCGGGCATTTCAGTATTCTGATGTCCGGATAATATTCCGAAGTATATCTTGCCCAGTTTGTACCTGCATGTCCGTATGTTGAATTGCGAATGTAGGGCGGCATGAGGTTTTCATTGTCCGCAGCATACAGCATGAATGCGAAATGGAGCTGATGAAGGTTGGAGTTGCAGGATATTTTATGTGCCTTTCTCTGGGCGTTTGCCACTGCCGGCAGCAGCATTGCCGCCAATATCAGGCATGCTGCAATGACAGTCAGCAGCTCGGTAAGTGTGAAAAATGTTTCTCTGTACATGTACTCCTCCTGTTCTTGTAGTCCATAATTGCCGGAACGGAGAAGTACAGTACAGCTTTATGTAGATAAAGCAAGCTGAAAATTCAAAAAATGTTTTCTTTTTAATAGTATATTTAGAAATGCAATTTATTCATTATTTCCAATGTATCAAGATTCATTATAGTGAAAGTCCCATTTTCAAACATTGCGAACGATGGTGGAAAACCGCCCTTCGGCAATGAGAGGGAGCCCGGGTTTATGATAGTGATGCCGCATT
>JAZURH010000211.1:0-2756 GCA_045606125.1 Lentisphaeria bacterium
CATGGCTACGATCCGACTTATGTACACCTTGCGGTCATACATGATGGCGCCTGCGTTATAGGCACCTTTTCCATCCCATTTCGAAAGGTCGCCAGTTCCCCTGAGAATTGGGTTTCCCTCATAACGCTCCAATTTGGCTGGTATTCTCATTATATTCGCTCCAATATGATTACAGTTCAATGTCAGCAAGCTTGACCGTTGCAGCGCACAGGCATGTTCCAGCAGCACCGTAATAGACGATCACTTCATCGCCTTTCACCACGCATCCGCAAGTGCAGAGCTGATTCGGCATAAGTCCGTTGATCTCATATTCCGCCTCGGGTTCAAGAATTGGTTCCTCCTGCAGCTTAAGCAGCTTTTTCGGATTTTCCAGATCAAGCCAGAGTATTCCAAGACGGCAGACTTTATTCAAATCCTGTGCGGCAAAGAAGACTGCCCATGCCCTGGATGTGCGGATAGGCGGAGCGCAGGCTATTATCTGCATATACATCCAGGGGAGCGTCTCGTTGCGCAGCAGAAGTTCCGGCTGGCTCCAGTTCATCAGGTCCTCCCCCTCGCTTATCCACAAGCTGGGGCGCAGACGATTCAGCATCATATACCTGCCGTTTATTTTTTCAGGAAAAAGCGTGCCATACTGAATGGCAATATACTTTTCCATCATGCCCCGTTTTTCAAAACTCTTGAAATCTTTTGTAACGGCCAGAGCCAGACGCTCATAGCAATCAGAATAAATAGCGTAGACAATATTGAACTCGTCACCTATCTTCACAATAGACGGTTCCTGCACGCCAAGTATATGCAGAAGTTCCGGACTTTCCTTGTCATCTATCACTGAAACAGAACTCCGTTCAGTTACAGTGAACCCATCCTCGCTTACAGCATGGCCTATGGTGGAAAGCCATGCGGAACTTCCCGGTGTGCGGGGGCAGATCCCGTCTCCTCTGTAGATCAGATGCACTTTGCCCTCATGCTGTATGGCTGCAGCGTTAAAGGCGGCTGCCCCGTCAAAATCCGCTGTGTTTCCGGTCGGAAGCAGAATAGGATTATTTTCGTAACGTATCAACTTTACTGTCATATATCAAACTCCGGTATAATTATTTGAAGTCAAGAAGATTCATCTTCCACTGATCGTTGTCGCCGGCAAGTCCCGGTGAAAGCTCCAGCCAGTAAGGAGATGTGCTTCTGCCTGGCTTGTTATTGTCAAACACCACAAAGTCAAATGCTATATCCTGCTTTTTCGGGTCAAGCCCCATGTTTTTCCAGGGAACGGCAACTTCGTAGAAAGTGCGCCCGTTGCGCCGGCATGCATTGGCACGGAATACCTTTGTTCCGTCCTTGTCAAGCCTGCTGAAACATACGCTCATTACTTTTTCACCGGTCAGGCCAATGCCGCAGTTTATGGCAAAGGGCTCCACTTTGTCCCCTTTCCTGATGATGTCCGACGGCATATACTTGCCGTGCGCAAAGGCAAACTGGAGACAGTCGTCCCGCCAGATGTCAATGCCCTCATATCGCTGCTGATGCACCGGATCATCGACTTCCACCGCAAAATAGAAACACTCATCATCGGAAGCAAGCCAGTATCTGGACCATATATTGTGGCCGTTCGGATTGGATGAAGACTTGAAGTAGCCTTTTTCCTCATGCAGGGCTGTTTCAGGCTGTATGTTTTCCGGATACTTGAGAATGCCTGATGAAAGCTTGTTCAGCCAGCTGCCTGTTCCATTGAAAACCGGCTTTTCCTTAAGTCTTTGAACCGGCACAAAAGACCTCTCATGAATCTTGAAATCATACTTCTGACCTGGAGACTTCACGTTGCCGGCTTTTGCGGAGCAACGCCCCACGTTGAACGTGCTCATCTGTCCGGGAAGAAGTGTCACTTTACGATCATCAAGCCACGGAATAGATATAGTGGCCTCCATAACTGATTTCAAAAGGCTTCTGACATAGACCGCAACAGTTCCATCCTTGAGGCGGACTGCTGAACATGCCATTTCAGGAGCACGACTCACAATAATCTCCTTTAACCGGGCAGAGAGTCCATCAGCCGCATCGGCGGGAAACTCCATGTAGAAAGGAGCATTGTTCAGAACAAGTTCCTGCTTTCCTGCAGTAATGCCGCTGCGTCTGCCGTAAAGGGACACTCTTTCTCCGGAAACAGGAAGCTCAACAGGAAGTCTTGTCTCTTCACCGGCTGCATTCCACATGGCAACAACACACTTTCCGTCTGGTCTGGTGAAAATATAGCAGCAGATATTTCCAGCCACTATCTCGGAATGGACTTTTGCAAATGAAAGTTCATGTGCCAAAGTGGCATACATGGAGCACCCGGGAAGAGGCACCGTCCTGGTGCGTGTCTTTCCGTCTATCTTCACATCAATAGAACGCCAGAGCGTGTTCATGTCCCTGTCATTGTCGTTCTTGGATGATTCCCAAAGTCCGACAGGCTTGTGAAGCTCCACATTGATGACAGGTGCAGCTCTGGATATTATAAAGCATCTGGCGGTAAGTTCAGCCTGTTCACGGGACATTCCGTTGTCATAGGGCGCACCGTAGGTTATTGCATAGCCTATTTCCTCATTGCGGATAAGTTCTCCTTTTCCCAGTTTTTTAGACAATTCCGAAGATTCACGGTAAAACTTCATCAGCGAACCTTCAGGCTTCACATGATAACCGCCGGTCATGTCCCAGTTTCCGGGATAGGCGTCTATGGCATAGAAATCAAAGTCCTGACACAGATCCGACATTACAATGTC
>JAZURH010000212.1:0-10484 GCA_045606125.1 Lentisphaeria bacterium
CGCCAATGATCCGGATTTTGACAGACATGGCATCGTTTGCCCCGGATACGGGCTTATGAACCCCAATCATTATCTTGCAGTTGCCATAGATTATCTTTTCAGAACGCGGAAAGCATGGAAAGCGGATGCCGGAATCGGAAAAACTCTTGTTAGCAGCCTTATGATAGACCGTGTCGCAGCGGATCTTGGCAGAAGGCTTGTCGAAGTTCCGGTGGGCTTCAAGTGGTTTGTTCCCGGACTGTCTGAAGGTACAGTAGGTTTTGGCGGTGAGGAATCCGCTGGAGCAAGTTTCCTGAAGTTTGATGGTTCTGCATGGAGTACGGACAAGGATGGCATTATTCTGGCTCTGCTGGCAGCTGAAATGACTGCTGCTACCGGAAAAACGCCCGCCATGCGCTATGCAGAACTTGAAAACAAGTTCGGAAAGGCATTCTACACAAGGAAGGACACTCCGGCCTCGCCGGAGCAGAAAGCCCGGGTGGCATCAATAGATCCGGCTTCACTGAACATTACTTCTTTGGCTGGTGATCCCGTTTCCGCTATAATCACCAATGCTCCCGGAAACGGTGCGGCCATAGGCGGCATAAAGATATGCGCTGAAAACTCCTGGGCGGCAGTCAGGCCCTCTGGTACGGAGAACATCTGCAAGGTATATGCTGAATCTCTGCTGGGGCAGGAGCATCTTGATCGGATCGTGGTGGAGGCTTCCGCGCTGCTTTGAATGGTACTGGAATGGGACGCATTCTCTATTTGATGTCATCCTATCCCCGGTGGAGCGAGGAGTTCATACGCCGGGACCTGAGCGGTCTGCTTGAACGGGGGCTGCCTGTTGTGGCGGCGTCTCTTTTTCCGGGAGACTGTCAGGTCCAGCCCGGCTGGCCGATTGTGAAATGCCTTTCATCCGGGGAGGGAGACGCCTGCCCCGTGGTCAGGTCTGGAGGCGGGCGGGCGTTCATGCCGCGCAATGTCAGGCTGTGGTTTTCCCTGTTTAAGCACCGCAGTCTGTTGAAACAGGTTGAGGAACTGTGCCGGGAGGAGTGTATCACTCATTTGCATGGCGAGTTTGCGGATCTTGCCGGATTGCTTGCCACGCGCGCGGCAGGGAGGCTTGGATTAACATACTCTCTTGGAGTACATGCGGATGATTGCCTGAATCTGAAGTATCCTCCTTCTTCACTGTTTGGAAGGGCGGAGTTCATAACCGTCTGCAATGAATCGGCCTGCCGCATAATGAGGGAAACATGGCATGTACCGGAGAACAGGCTGCATCTTGTGCATCATGGCGTGGATTTATCCTTCTGGAAATATTCACGGCACAGGGCTCATGGGAATGGCGTGAATATGATTTTTGCCGGACGGCTGGTGCCTAAAAAGGGACTTGATATTCTGCTGCAGGTCCTTGCCGGTCTGCCGCGCAGCTTTACATTGTCGATTGCCGGAAACGGACCGGAGGAGGACAGACTGCGCCTGATGGCGTCTGAATTGGGGATTGCGGGGCGGGTCAACTGGTTAGGCAGGCTTGGCCGCAGCGCGTTGAGGTATTCCTTTGGTGTTTCTTCCTGCCTTTGTGTACCGTCCTGTGACGGTTGCGGAGGGATGGACGGCATACCTAACATAGTCCTGGAAGCCATGGCTTCCGGGCTTCCCGTGGTGGCTTTTGACAGCGGCGGCATTGGGGAGGTCGTGAATGACGACACCGGATGGCTTGTCCGGCAGGGGGATGTCCGGAAGCTGGAGCAGGTCCTGCTTGATTTTTCCGGCAGCGCATTGGAAATTGAGAGGCGCTGTGCCAACGGCAGGAAAGTCATTGAGAATGATTTTGACTCGGGATTGGTTTCACGCCGCAGGGCGGATTTGTTCAGTCCTTTTGTTTGAAAACTGGAGTTTCTGTGTATGTCCGCATTGTCTGACAGAATAATCAAGGCCGGTGCCATTGTTACTCTTGCCCATTTGTGTCTTAAGTTTGCCGGTCTTATTCAGGCCAAAGTTGCCACCCACTATCTTGATGGCGCCGTATATGAATCCATAATAGTCGTGGCGTTCACTGGAGTTATAAACAGCATATTTCTGATAGGCGAGGAAGTCATAGGCCCGACTTTTCTTACGCTTTTCATGAAGGAAAAGGAAGAGAACGGTGAGAAAGAGGCCTGGCGTTTCTGCAATTCCACACTGACACTGCAGTCCCTTGTTCTACTTGCCGTGGTGGCCACCATAGCCTGTTTTCCGGACTTCTATATTTCCCTGTTCACCACCTGGACGCCTGAAAAGAATCCGGCGGAGTACAGGCTGCTCAGGCTCAGTCTTCAGTTTCTTGCTCCATCACTGTATTTTCTTTCCATAGGCAGTACGACTTATGTGCTTCTCAATGGCTATCGGCGTTTTTTCCTGGCTGCCTTCGGAGATGCTTCCACAAAAATATGTATAGTTTTGGGACTTGTAGTTGGAATCGGCTTGTTCGGCTTTGACTATCATGCTCTGCTGTTCAGCATAGTTGCCGGAAGTGTGGCCAAGGTTGTCACGCATCTTTTGGGAATATTGGGTAAAATAAGGTTTATCAGACCTGCTTTTGACTGGCGCTCCCCTGTATTCAGGCGCATGCTGTTTCTTATGCTTCCTCTTCTTGCCGGAATAATTTTTGCAAAGGTAAGAGATAATTTCAACAACATATATGTTCTTACCCATATTGATCAGAAAGGACTTCTGATGGCAAATGATTTGGGGCGCAAGCTTTATTCCTCCATACAGTGGCTTGTGCCCTATGCGCTTCAGATCGCTCTTTTTCCATTTTTGTGCGAACTTGTTGGAAAGAATGACCGGGAACGCCTGGGCAGCATTGTCAATGGAAGCTGCCGCATGCTTCTGGCCGTGTTCATCCCGCTGGCCGTCATACTGTGTGTTGTCTCAAAGGATATTGCCATACTTATTTTTCTCGGAGGCAAGACTGGGCTTACCGTTGCTTCGTGGGCAGGTCTTTCCACTGCCTGCTACTGCCTGGTACTTCCCGCTGCTGCGGTTGAATGCGTTCTTATGCAGGGAGCATTTGCGGATCAGCGTACTGTGGCTGTGACTGTTATCGGAATTTTTTCGTCTCTTCTCAGTGTGATTTTCAGTTGGGTGTTTATAGTACTGCTTCAGGTCAAGGCCGCAGAGGCCGTGGTGGTTGTTGCGCTTGGCTTTGTGCTGTCGCGTTTTGTGAAGAGCATGCTTCTGGCTTTGTTCATGCGGAGAAAGATGCCCATGTTCCCATGGGGGGAAAGTCTGCTTTTTCTTGCTAAGATGACATGTGTTGCGGCAGTGGCCGCCGGTGTCGCGTACTGCGTGTCCCGCCTTGCCGGACTTGTTCTGCCCGAAATAATGGTCCCTGGTGGCAGTGCGGATATGCCGGCTGTGGCCCGGCATTGGCTTGCCTTAAGAATATTTGCTGCATGCTGTGCGGGAGGTCTGGCGGCTCTGGCTGCTGCATGGATTCTCAAGGTGAATGAAATGAAAGAAATGCTTGAGTGGACTCTGGCGAAGATAAGAAGAAAGGTCAAGAAATGAAGTTGATTTCCTGGAATGTTAACGGCATAAGGGCCGTGCTTGGAAAAGGATTGCTTGAATGGATGGCTGAACAGCAGGCGGATTGCTTCTGCTTCCAGGAGACAAAGGCCTGTCCCGAACAGCTTGATGAAAAATTGCTTGAGATCCCCGGGTACAAGTGCGCTTTTATGTCCGCCCGTAAGAAAGGCTACAGCGGGACTGCAACTTATTACAGACATGAACCCCTGTCGATCAGTAATATGGGATGCCCCGAGTTCGATGATGAGGGCAGGGGACTGCTGCTGGAATATCCGGATTTCACATTGATGAACTGCTATTTCCCCAACAGTCAGGACGGCGGCGCCAGACTGCAGTATAAACTGGATTTCTGCGATGCGGTACTGGATATCTGCAACAGGGAAGTGTCCAGAGGCAGAAATATAATTGTATGCGGTGACTACAATATTGCCCATGAGAGAATAGACCTTGCCCGCCCTGATTCCAATGAGGACAGTCCGGGATTTCTTCCGGAGGAACGTGCATGGATGACAAAGTATCTAAGTGCCGGATATGTGGATGCCTACAGGCATTTTGACAAGTCAGAGGGAAAATACACCTGGTGGTCGTACAGGGGAGGAGCCCGTTCAAGGAATGTGGGCTGGAGGATAGACTATCATTGTTTCAACAGTTCGTTTCTGCCCCGTGTCAAGTCAGCTTCCATACTGGCTGATGTAACTGGATCGGATCATTGTCCGGTGGCTCTGGATATAGAATAAGGCTGAAAGGGAGAAAGAGAATATGTCTGCTAAAAGACTCAAGGTTCTTATGATAGGGAACAGCTTTTCTGAAAGCGTTCTAACATATTTGCCGTCAATGGTGAAAGCGGATGGCAAGGAGCGTCTCAGGCTGCGTCAGGCCTACATCGGCGGATGTACCATAGAAAGGCATCTGAATGAATATGATGCAGCAATTGCAGATCCGGAATACAGACCCTACCTGACGAATATTGCATTGAAAGGGGCACCCAAGGCACATAAGGGGCGCTGGTGGGCAAATGTCCCCGAGATGCTCAGGGAGGATAAGTGGGACATTGTGACTATTCAGCAGGGATCATCCCAATGCTGGATACCTGAAAGTTACGCCGGTGATGCGGCACGGCTGATTGGCATAGTGCGTAAATTGGCTCCCCAGGCTGAAATCGTGCTTCACAAGACCTGGTCATACCGCAGCGACGCTCCCCTGCTGGCTGAATGGGGATTTGATAATAGTGAGATGTACAGGCGTCTCAGCGGTGCCTATGCCGGAGTGTCAGCTGAATATGGATTCAGGATCATTCCTGTAGGTGATGCAGTGAACATATTCAGAAGCAGGCAGAAACAGCCGTACATTCCGCTTACGGAGGAGGAAAAGTCCCGGTTGCGCTGGCCGGACATGCCTTCCGCCTCCGCCGATCTTGTGGGTAATGACAGGTGGAGGAAGAATCCGGAGAGCGGGCGCATGGAACTGGGAGCGGATCATATACATCTGAATCCCAGGGGATGTTATCTTCAGGCATGCGTGTGGTATATGTTCCTCTTCGGTAAGCATGCTGCAGACATCAGCTTTGAACCGGAAAATTTTGACAGGCAGTTCTGCATTGAGATGCGGGATATTGCTGAAGAGGCCTTGAAGGCATACAGATAATTAAAAAATGGAGATTGGAAAATGGCTCTTGTTCTTAACAATCAGAAGACACTCAGGACTTTACTTCATGTGAATTACTTTGAGGGACCGGGGCGTTTGCCCGGACTGTTCAAGCTGGCGGCGGAAAACGGCTGCGACGGCGTGGAACTCAGAGGCTACAACAGGTATGAAGAATCTGAAGAAAAGTATTTTGCAATCATAGAGGAATTGAAACAGAAGTATCCACAGTTTGATATTGTCTTCGGCTATCCGGTGGATTATATGAAGGATGATGATAAGGACCGCATTTCCGCTGAAGAGGAAAAGCTTTGCAGAAGACTGGAATGGGCAAAAGACAAATGCGGGACAAAGCTGTTCAATTTCTTCACTGGCGGACTTTACGGAAAGAATGCGCCTTACTTTGAGTTCATGCGCAATGGCAGTGCAGTTGCAATGGATGAGCATTATGAAAGGGCTGCTGCAGGACTGCACAGGCTTAATCCCGAACTTGAGCGCCTGGACATGAGGCTCGCACTGGAGACCCATAATTGCTATCTCCATGATTTGCCCTACGCCTGTTCAAAATTGCTCAAAATGGCGGATGCGGACAGGGTCGGCGTGAACTATGACCATGGAAACATGTTCCTTAACGCCAATGGCCCCCAGACAATTAAAGAAGTGTTTGATACATTGGGCGGCAAAATCTACTATGCTCATCTGAAGAATGCCTTCCGCATGCGGGACATGTCCTATGTGGGATGCCTTCTGGAAGCTGGAAGCATAAACACAATGAAGGTAGTGGATCTGCTGAGAAATGAACTTCCTGACGGTATTATTGCCATTGAGTTCCCCAGCTCGGGAGACAGCATCATAGCCGCAAAGCGTGATATGGAGTATATGCGCTTCGTGCAGGAATGGCTTTCCAATAACCAATTCTGATTGGAAAGATAAGTGCAGTCCCCGGTTTTAGCGGGGCTGCATGACATCGTTGTACGGCGGAAAAAATATTTACGGTTAATAAAATACATTGCGTTTTATTCTTTTTACATTATCTTATGCTTTTGGACTTAATGTGGCAGATTTAACACAGGAGATATTTTCAGATGAAGGTTCCGTTGCTGGATTTGAAACTGCAGTATCAGCAGCTCAAGGGTGAGATCGAACCTGCTTTGCTCAAGTTTTGCGCAGAGCAGATGTGCATACTTGGACCTCATGTGGAGGAGTTTGAAAAAGCTCTTGCGGAAAAGTGCGGATGCCGCCATGCCTGCGGCATGACATCCGGTTCGGACGCGCTGATAATCGCCCTCATGGCCGAGGGGATTGGAGCAGGAGACGAGGTCATAACCTCACCGTATACATTTTTTGCAACAGGCGGTGCAATACACAGAGTCGGCGCCAAGCCGGTGTTTGTGGATATTGAGCCTGACACCTACACGATCGATACGGCAAAGATTGAGGAGAAAGTAACTCCCCGTACCAGGGCTATAATTCCTGTTCATCTCTACGGGCAGACTGCTGACATGGATGCGATCATGGATATCGCCCGCAGGCATGATCTGATAGTCATAGAGGACGCAGCCCAGGCCATCCTGTCAGAATACAGAGGAAAATGCGCAGGAACAATCGGGGATTATGGATGCACTTCTTTCTTCCCCAGTAAGAATCTGGGATGCTTTGGTGACGGTGGTGCAGTCCTGTCTCAGGATGATGCAAAGGCGGCCATGATACACAGGATGCGCAACCATGGAATGGAACCCAAGTATCATCACAGCGTGGTCGGCGGCAATTTCAGGCTGGATGCACTGCAGGCCCTTGTGCTTAATATAAAATTGAAATATCTTGATGGCTGGACAGAGAAGCGCCAGCGCAATGCCGCCATGTATGACAGTCTTTTCAGCAGTGTTGACGGCCTGACTACCCCGGTTGTTGCTGAATGGTGCACACGCCATGTGCGTAACCAGTATATTATCCGAATACATGGTGGAAAGCGCCAGAAGGTATGGGATGCGCTCAAGGCGGCTGAAATTGGCTGTGATGTTTACTATCCAGTGCCGCTTCACCAGCAGGAATGCTTCGATTATCTTGGACATAAGGCCGGAGATTTCCCGGAAAGTGAAAAAGCTGCTGCGGAGACTCTCGCTATTCCGGTTTATCCTGACATGACGGAAGAACAGGTCGAATATGTAGCTTCGACTGTGATCGGGGCGCTCTGATGGGAAGACATCACAAGCATAAGCAGCGTGGCGAGTTTGAAAAACTTGCCACAAAGCCCCAGGGATCGAGTCTGCGTATTTTCTGGCGGCTTTTCAAGGAGTTTGCCAGACCGTACTGGTTCAGGCTGCTGCTTGGTGTGCTGGCAGGGCTTATAATGGGCGGTGCAATGCACCTGTATCTTTCCTTCCTGCACATGGGTGTTACATGTCTGGAGGCCGGTAGTGGTAAAGGCGCTGGAAAGGTGGAGCATGTTCAGGAGAACATTTCTGACAATCTCACTAAGAAACCTTTGGTCAAATGGGCGTTGAAATTTATTGATGTGGATTTGCAGAAAGACACGGCTGAAATCATAGAAGAAGAAAAAAAGCCGGACACTGAGGCAAAAAATGAGGTGGTTCCTATTGCTGAAAAAGGCGGGAAGGAATCCAATCTTCTCAATAAGATAAACAGTGTGTGCGGAAATTTCGGAATAGAGTTTTCCTCGGAGGATTCGGTGTCCTTCCCTGTGATATTTATTCTTATTTGCTGCATGCTTCTGTTTTTTGCATTGCGCGCCATTGGCGAGTTTATGAACAAGTATTTTTTGCAGTGGGTTGGGTCGCGTATAGTTGCGGATATACGTTATCGTCTGTTCAGGAACATACAGCGACAATCCATGAGTTTTTTTGACAAGAATGATGTGGGGCAGATGATAAGCCGCTGCACTTATGATGCAGGCATCATAGATCATGCGTTTTCAGGTGCAGTTTCCGAGGCTTTTATTGCGCCGATACAGATATTGGTGGCAATGGAGTTTCTTATTCTGACGGCAATAAACTCCAATATGCTGAAGCCTGTTCTGATACTTATAGTCATATTGCCGGTGATGCTGGTTCCTCTTATGCTTTTTTCAAAGTTGGTAAAAGATTATCAGAGGAAGGTTCTTGCCCGGGTATCTGTTCTTGTTGGAATGATGCAGGAAACCTTTTCCGGCATCCGTATTGTAAAATCATACAATTCGGAAGAGAGGGAGGAAAAGCGCTTTGATTATCAGAACGGAAAGTATTTCAAGGCAGTGATAAAAGCTGTTCTGGCTGATATTTTCATGCAGCCTTCCATGCAGATAGTGGCAATCCTACTGGGGGCGGTGTTTCTGCTTCTTTGTTTCCGCTATAATGTTTCCCTCGGTGTGCTTGCTGTTCTCGGATATGCCGCCCAGAATGCCTACAAGCCCATAAAGGAACTTGCAAAGTTGAATATCAATCTGCAGAAGTGCGCAGCGGCTGCAGAACGTGTGTTCGAGACACTTGATGTGAATACCGCGCTGCCTGAACCTGAAAATCCAGTGTATATGGACAATATACAGAAGGGCATTGTGTTTGAGAATGTGACTTTTTCGTATAACGGTGAAGCAAAAGTCATAGACAATTTCTCTCTGGATATAAAGAAAGGACAGTTTGTTGCCATAGTAGGGGCAACCGGCTCAGGCAAATCAACTGTGGCAAATCTTCTTGCCAGGTTCTATGATCCGCAGAATGGCAGAATAAGCATTGATGGAGTGGATATACGGAACATAGCCAATGAAAACTTAAGGCAGCTTATCGGAGTCGTATCTCAGGAGAACTTCCTTTTCAAGGATACCATAGCCAATAATATAAAATATGGCAAGCCTGAGGCTGATTTCAGTGAGATAGAGGATGCGGCTCAAAGAGCCAATGCCATGGATTTCATAAATGAGTCACCGGAGGGGTTTGATCGCAATGTTGGGGAGAGGGGATGCCAGCTTTCCGGCGGACAGCGTCAGCGTCTGGCCATTGCACGGGCAATTCTGCACAATCCTCCTGTATTGATACTTGATGAGGCAACAAGTGCCCTTGATACAGTCACGGAGCAGGCGGTCCAGATCGCAATCACCCAGTTGATGAAGGAACGCACAGTTCTGGCGATCGCTCACAGGCTCAGTACTGTGATAAATGCGGACTGCATAGTGGTCCTGGATCATGGACGCATTGTGGAGCAGGGGACTCACAGCGAATTGTATGCGCTGAACGGCAAGTACAGAATGCTGTATGAAATGCAGGTCAATGGAATGAATTAAGGATTTTTTCAGAAATAACAGGACATTAAAATCTGGAGTAAGCAATTATGGCTGAGACGAAACTCAACAGAAGCACCTATCTTTCAAAGAATGTGGGGTCATTTGATGATGCAGTGAGCATCATGGGCAGAAATTATGTAAAAGTGGACGATCTCCGCTACGGCACAAACCCCCATCAGACGGCAGCCTTCTATCGTCCCGCAGAAAATGCGGATGGCGTTATCGGCGGAATGGAAGTGCTGAAAAACGGTAAGAGCGGCCTTTCCCAAACCAATCTGGAGGATATCAGCTATTCTCTCAATATCGTCAAGTTCTTCGATGTGCCTGCCTGTGCCTGCATGAAGCATGTTAATCCCTGCGGAGCTGCTTCTGCTCTCCCCGGCGACAAGCTTGTGGATGTTTATATCAAGGCCTATGACAGCGATCCCCGCGCTGCATTCGGAAGTGTCATTGCATTCAATGTGAAGGTTGACGCAGAGACTGCTGCCGAGATCATGAAGACATTTGTGGAATGCGTTGTAGCACCTGACTTTGAGGATGAGGCACTGGCGATCTTTTCTGATCCGGAAGCAAAGTTGAACAAGCACATTCGCATTCTCAAATGCGGTGATCTGTCAAAGTTGCCCAAATATGTCGGTGATGATATATCAAACGCCCGCACCATCAAGGTTCTGGCTGATGGTTCTCTGGTAGTCGCTGATCCTCTGCTGACGAATCTTCGTTCCGTTGCTGATCTGAAGCCGGCTGTCGCGGAAAGCAAGGCACTTGGCACTGTTGCCAGCACTGTTTCAGCAAGTGACATACAGAAGGCTGATCTTCTTACCGCCTGGTATATCAACATCAGTGTTCGTTCCAATGGCGTTGTGCTTGTAAAGAACGGCGGCACGCTTTGTGTAGGTACCGGAGAGCAGGATCGCGTCGGCGCAGTCGAGCAGGCCATCGAGAAGTTCTCCCAGAAGTATCAGGGCAAGGAGGAACTTAAGGGTGCTGTCATGGCAAGTGACGGTTTCTT
>JAZURH010000213.1:0-4412 GCA_045606125.1 Lentisphaeria bacterium
TGGCTCACAGAACGACATGGCTACGATCCGACTTTCCTTCAGCTGTCCGTCCCACAGGCCTCTGGTGCAGAATATGCGCCGTGCCAAGGGCGTGGTCATGGCTAAAATGCGTGCCGCCCGAGAAGCGGCTGCCGCAGCAAGCAAAAACGGCAAGTAAGGGTGGGTTATTATGTCAGAAAGCAATATTGAAGAACAGAATGTAAGAATGCCGGATTTGAGCCGGCTTATTATAAGCAGCTCGCCCCATGTGCATGGCAATTCATCAATACGCAAGACCATGCTTATGGTCGTTATTGCTCTGCTGCCCAGCGCCGCTGCATCAGTCTATTTCTTCGGCCTGCGCGCCCTCTGGGTCATGCTTGTGACTGTGGCTTCCTGCATTTCCGTGGAAGCAGTGGCAAATGCCATGATGAAGCGCAAGTCAACCATAGGGGACTGCAGTGCGGCTCTTACCGGACTTATCCTTGCGTTGAACCTGCCTCCGGGAATACCTGAATGGTGCTGTGTGGCAGCTTCCATATTTGCAATAGGCCTTGGCAAAATGGTGTACGGCGGTCTTGGATACAATCCATTCAATCCTGCTCTGGTCGGGCGCCTTGTCCTGCTTCTTGCAGTTCCGAACATAATGAGCACCTTCATCGCTCCTGTCAAGAAGATCACAGTGTGGGCCTCCGGTGCGGATGCAGTCACGGCGGCCACTCCTCTTGCAGCCAAATGGATGCAAGGAGCCACTTCCATGGCCACTCCTTACGGTGCTGCGGACGGAAGCGCGGTGGCAAGTCAGGGCATGACCTATATGGACCTGTTCTGGGGAAGCATTCCTGGATCCATGGGTGAGACCAGTTTTATTGCAATTCTTATCGGTGGTATATTTCTTATCTGCTTGAAGATCATACGCTGGCAGGTACCTGTGTGCTACATGGGCACCGTGGCGGTAATCACCGGCATCGCATATTACATTGCTCCGGAAAATCCCTATTTTGATCCGCCCCTGATGCATCTCATGTCCGGCGGTCTTGCTTTCGGTGCATTTTTCATGGCTACGGACATGGTCACAACGCCTGTCAACAGGATGGGATCGGTTGTGTTTGCTGTGGGATGCGGCATCATAACCAGTATAATACGCATGTGGGGCAGTTATCCGGAGGGAATAACATACAGTATTCTCCTTATGAATGCCCTTACTCCCCTTATTGACAGGATGACCGCCGGAAAGCCCTTTGGCATGAGGAGTGCCGCACAGGAGGTTAAAAGGTCATGAAAGCCATATTGAAGCTTATTTTCAGTCTCGGGCTGATATGTTTTGCCAGCGGTGCCGTTCTGGTGTTTGTCAACAATAAGGTCCAGGAACCCTGCCGGGCTGCTGCCCAGGCGGCTCTCAACGAGAGTCTTATTCTGGTTATGCCTGCCTCTGCAGTTGAAATGAAGGCAGTTGAAGGTGTTGATGTGGAGGATGTCACATTCTTCAAGGGTTGCGACAAGGATGGCAAGGTAGTGGGATATGCTGCCGAGGGTATTGGAAACGGTGGTTTCGGCGGAAATATCAAGGTGATCGTAGGCATGACTCTTGAAGGCAAAGTCATCGGCGTTATGGTAAGCGAGCATTCCGAGACACCCGGTCTTGGTACGAAGGTCACTGACCGCAAGCTCAGAAAGTCCTTCTGGGATGTCATACGCGGAAAGAGCAGTGATGTGACATTCCCGCCGAATGCTTATCTTGACAGTTTTTCCGGCCGTCCCATGTCGGATTTTGTTTCTCCCAAAAAGCTTGTTGATGCCGGTTTATCTCCTGTTTCCGGAGCGACCTACAGCAGTTATGCTGTCTACAATGCCGTTAATAAAATCAGTGATTCATTCCCGCAGATCGCAGGAAAATAATTTTCGGGGTGCATGAAATGTCAGTTTTCCGTGAGTTTTTTAAAGGTATCTGGAAAGAGAATCCGGTCCTGGTCCTTATGCTGGGAATGTGCCCGACGCTGGCTGTTACAAACAGCGCAAAGAATGCCTTGGGTATGGGAATAGCGACTACTTTTGTTCTGGCTGGAAGCAATGTCTGCATTTCATTGCTTAAGAAGATGATACCGGACAAGGTGCGCATACCTTGCTTTATTGTTGTCATAGCGGTTTTTGTCACTATCATAGAGATGCTTATGAAGGCATACGCTCCTGCTGAATTGAATAAGACTCTGGGTATTTTCATTCCGCTTATCGTTGTGAACTGCATTGTTCTCGGCAGAGCAGAGGCCTTTGCCTCCAAGAATGGTGTTTTCTCGTCTTTGTTGGACGGCATAGGCATGGGCGTTGGATTTACTGTCGCACTGGTGGCTCTGGGAGGAGTCAGAGAGTTTCTGGCGGATGGTACGATTTTTGAAATGCAGCTTCTCGGCGATCGCACTTCCTTTGCCATCATGACCCAGCCTGCCGGTGCATTTATAGTCCTGGGCTGCTTCCTGGCTGCGATCAACTGGTTGAATATCCGTAAGGCCAGAAAGGAAGGCCGCAAATACACGCCTCCTGAACTTGGCTGCGAGACCTGCCGCCTTTGCGGAAATCTGAAAGACAAGTAAGCTGTCTTGATATTTTTTATACGATGGATCCCCTGCGCCAACCGGTTCAGGGGATTTTGTTTTGTTCTACCCAAATCAGTTTATTTGTATCATATCCACGGCGCCGTGCTTCGTCAATTATGCTTGAAAATCCTTTCATAAATGTTTCCTTTGAAAAAATCGGTTGGTAATGTGAAAGTTTTATGCAAGGTTGTGTGTATTTGATGTATAAGGACAGAAAATCAAGATCCGATATATATTTCTGCCGCTTGAGAAATTGCAAATATATGTATTGCGTTACTGTAACTTGAATGTCGTAATCGGGAAAATTATAAAACACGTTTTTTAAAGAAATAATTTTAAGAAAAAATAAAAAATTGCAAATATGATTGTGCATATTTGCGTTATCGTCTTTACCAAGTTTACGTTATTGTCAATTATTTGTAAGAAAAAATGTGGAGGAAAAATGCGAAAAAGTTCTGTATTGGCGTGTATTTGTGTGCTTTGTGCACTTTTGGCAGTTTCTTTGACTGCCAACTTATATCAGCTGTGTTCCACAACCCTTTTTTCGAATGCGGAAAAACCTGCATCTGGGGTCGCTTCTGTTGATAGGGAGAAGGCCCCGGAAGCTGCAAAAAAAGAACAGCAGGAAGTTGTACCGGTTCCGATGCCTGTACCTACCACTAACGATGATGCAAAAAACAATGGAACTCCGTACCTGATGTATTCAAGATGTAATAATGATTTCATTTTTGATGATATGGGCTTGCCTGTCTGTAACAGTATTGTAGCTTACATAAATGGTCTTTCCGCCGAGCAGACCGATGAATGCCTGAATAATATCAAAATTATTCCCAGTCCCTATTCGCTTAAGAAAATAACTTTTTCATCTGGTAAGATGTATTTGCAGGGACATTTCAATATTAATCAGGAGTATGTGGTACATCTGCCGGCTGGGATGAATACTGATAACGGGCCCATGACGGAGACTACTTCATTTATCATGACTCCTGATCGTCCCGAATGCGTGTATTCCTTCAAGGAAAATAGCACTTTCTATCCTGTTAAATTGAAGAATGGCAAGGTCGATAAGTGCACTCTGGCCATAGATCTTTTCGGAGTGGAGAAAATAAAGGTCACCGTCTACAAGATGCCTGGTGAAAATTTTGATGTAGCCGGTTTCCTCTCGGTTAATCATGATTTCTACTACTATAGACAAAGCTCTGTGCTTGATTATATGTACAAGGTAGGGGAGAAAACCTTTACGATCAATGATGCAAAGCGCCGTCAGACACTTGCCCTTGATCTTGTCGATATGCTTGAAGGGCTGGAACCTGGCATGTACAATGTGTCACTTTCAGCTGAAAAGGTTGCCGGTGGCATAGAAAAAAACTACTGGAGCGATGATCTGAATTGGATAGATATTATCCTCAGCAACATGGGTGTATCCCTTGTCGATAACAAGGCCGGGGACAAGATAGCTGTATTTGTGCGCAGCCTTGACAATCTGGAGGCTGTTTCCGGCGCATCGGTTCGCGTCTTTACCAAAAAACGGGTGCTTATCGCAAAAGGCGAAACTGGAAAAGACGGTTCTGTTCTAATGGATTGCTCGGGCGTAGATGATAGAATCAATGATGGACCGGCCTATGTTGTTGTTGAGAAGGACGGTGATCTGTCTGTAATGGAAGTCAATGAATCAAATACGCTTTCAAATGCCGATTTCGGAAACACCGGCAGGGTTTTCGAGGATACAGATGCGTTTATTTATACGGAAAGGGGCATATACCGCCCGGGCGAAGAAGTTAATGTATCGGCATTTGTGCGGCAGATTAAGGATGCGGAATTTGCCGGAAAGACCATACCATG
>JAZURH010000214.1:0-8584 GCA_045606125.1 Lentisphaeria bacterium
TTGTTTCATTTCAAACTTTATACATAATGAAATTTATTTTTTTTCAGTACCAGAAGCAATGCCGTTATGCCTGTGGCAAGCAATTCTGAAACAATGAGAGACATCCATATCCCATTGACACCGAGTACCAGAGGCATAAGAAGTACTGCCGCAAGCTGAAATACCATGGTTCTCATACCCGAAATGATAGAACTGGTGATCCCATCGTTCAATGCCGTGAAAAATGCCGAGCCGAATATGGGAATCCCCGTGAAAATGAATGAAAATGAGAATATCACAAAAGCACGACGTGTAAGTACAAGCAGTTCATTGTCATAGCCAGTGAACAGATGGGCCAGGGGCAGGGCAAGCACTTCTCCGCAAATGAACATTGCAATGGAGGTATAGCATATTATCCTGAGACTTTTTTTCAGCAGGCTTTTCAGTTCAATATGATTTTCAGCGCCGAAATGGTAGCTTATCACAGGTGATGCGCCTATGGAATAGCCTATGAAAATTGATACAAAGACAAAACCCAGGTACATCAATACACCATAGGCCGCCACGCCGTCTTCGCCTATATATTTCAGCAGCTGTACATTGTAGAGTATGCTTATCAGAGACACAGATATATTGGAAAGCATTTCAGAGGAACCGTTCAGGCATGTGCTCCAGAGAAGACGCAAATTGAACTTTGCCTTTCCAAGCTGCAAAAGACTGCTGTTTCTTTTGGCAAAATATGCCAGCGGAAGCATTGCGCCAACGACCTGGCTGGCCCCTGTCGCAATAGCTGCACCCGTCACACCCCATGGAAATATGCCCACCAGCAGCCAATCCAGCAGCATATTCGTACATCCGGAAATCAGTGTGACAGCAAGGCCGAGTTTGGGCTTTTCCGCAAGTATAAGAAAACTCTGGAATTCCATTTGCAGCATAAGAAAGGGAAGGGCGGCAAAACAGATGCGCCCGTACAGCACTGCAAGCCTGAGCATTTCCCCTTCAGCGCCAAGCCATGCTGCCACTGTCCTTATGAAAATAAATCCGACTATAGCGAATATCATGCCCAGTGCAATGGAAAGATACACCAGCATTGAAAACACGCTGCGGGCCGTTCTGTTTTTCTTCTGCCCGAAAAGCATGCCTATCAAAGCACAGCCTCCAGTGCCGAACATGAATCCGAAACTGGACGGTATGAATATGAATGGTATGGCAAAGTTCACTGCAGAAAATGCAGTTTTTCCGGTAAAGTTTGAGACAAAGTATCCATCCACAATGCAATACAGTGATGTAAAGATCATCATTGCGATGGAAGGCAATGTGAAACGCAGAAGCAGTTTGTATGTAAAGTGGTCTGAAAGTCTTATTTTCATAGAAATCCCTAATAAATGAGAAACCGGACAAGACGCTGAAATTCCACCCGCTACCTTGTCCGGCTTCTCATTTCCATATTGAATGACTCATCTCCGCATGAGCACACTTAATATTGCACGCTAATGTTTTTCAATGCGAAAATAAGAAAACAATAGTTGATTTAAAAGTAAAGTTCCTATACGCATAAAAAAGCTGTTCTTCCAATTGGAAAAACAGCTTGAAAATGCAGTTAAAGATGGTACCGGAGGCGGGGATCGAACCCGCACGCCCAAAGGACAACAGATTTTGAGTCTATCGCGTCTGCCATTCCGCCACTCCGGCGCAACTTCAAATGATGTCATTAAGTTACTTCATAAAGTCAAAATAGCAAATTAATAAATGAAAAAAACATCTGTCTTCAATTAAAAAAAGAGCATAAATGCAATATACTTTGGAAATACCTGTTTTTCATAGAAGATTATATTGTTTTTCAGGTGTAATTCAACAGCAATTACAATTACAGCACTTTTTGCTTTCAAATTCCAGAGTGGCATGGGTAATATGCTGCTGTTTTAAAAACTCCTTCGATTCTCTTCTGGTGCTTTCCAGAAGATCTATATTCCGCAATTTCACATGGGCAGTCAAAGCATTTTCAGTAGTACTCATGGCCCAGATATGAATATGATGCACATCTTCCACATTATTGATTCTCAGAAGTTCCTGCTGCAGATGCATGAAATCAATATTATGCGGTACTCCGTCCAGGAACAGAATAACACTTTCCTTGAATACCCCCCAGGATGTGCGGAATATGATTCCGGCGATAACAAGACCAATTACAGGGTCGACCCATGTAAATTGACTCCACATGATGATTGCCCCTGAAAGTACGACTCCGCAGGAAACCAGTGTATATGTATTCCTACAGCATGGGAGTTATGGAAAAATACTTTGAATATGATATATTTCAATAATGAATATTTTCCCTCGTTGCTTCTACATTACTGTTTTTAACACTTTCTGAACTGGATTCTAATAGTCAGACTTTTTGTTGGAGATGGAAAATTGAATCTCATTAAATCATTATTTATCGGCAAATGCGAAGATCTTACTGCCGATGAAAGAACCAGGCTTGGCATTGCAAGCGGTTTTACCGGAATAGCCTGCAATGTACTGCTTGTTGCCGTTAAAATAGTAATAGCTGTGGCTTCGGGAAGCATAGCAGTGGCAGCTGATGCCGTCAATAATCTTTCCGATGCTGGCGCAGGCATAATTACCGTTGCTGGATTCCGTCTTTCAAACCGTCCCCCGGATGCGGAACATCCTTTTGGGCATGGCCGCACGGAATATGTGGCCGGGCTCATTGTGTCATTGTTGATAATCGGCCTGGGTATAAGTTTTTTCAAGGACTCAATATTTGCCATATTCCGTCCAAGGGATGTAAAACCCGGAGTAGTTACGACAGTCATATTCTCATCCACTATCCTGATAAAATGCCTGATGTTTCTTTTCTACAGGCGAATGGGAAAGCTTATCCGCTCAAGTGTTCTTAAAGCGGCTGCCTACGACAGCCTCAGCGATTGTCTCGGCACAGGAATAGTGGTATTATCCCTTGTCGCCTCCCGTTTTACAGATTTTCATTTTGACGGCTATGCCGGAATTATTACCTCAGGGATGATACTCTGGGCTGGATACGGTGTTCTTAGAGATACAGTCAACAAACTTCTCGGTGAGCCGGCAGACGCAAAACTGGTTGAAAAATTAAAGGAGATAATCCTTGCGTCCCCCGGAATTGACGGTGTTCATGACATAATGATACATAACTACGGCGAAAACTCATTCTATGTAACAGCACATGCTGAAATATCTTCGGAAGGAGACAGGTTTTCTGCCCATGACATACTGGAAAATGCAGAAGTGGAAGTCGCAAAAAAACTGCCTGTTCATCTTCTGCTGCATGGTGATCCATACAGCAAAAAGAATCCAGAAGTCATTCTGTGGCGCGGTCGCATGGAAAATGAAGTATCAATGTTCGACAGTGAAATAAAACTCTATGATTTCCGTCTCAAAGAAGGGCGTACCGGTGATGTGGTGGCTCTTTCATTCCATTTGCTGCTTCCCCATAATTATGGATTTTCTGAAAAAGAAGTCCATGATGAACTGCAATGCCGCATGAAAAACTATAAGGCAGATCTTTCACTTGATATCAAGTTCATAAGAAGCTTTATTTGAAGCCCAAAGGGGCAGGGGAGGGTAAAGTAGTTTTTCGCGCATCCTACCGGGCGCTGAAACTATTTTAGAGCCTTCAGAAGCGTGTCGTAATCGTGCCTGTTGCGTTCCATAGCAGTGCCGTCTGAATAATTGTTCCAGCTGGCAAGGACTATTCTGGAAGAAGTGGCAAGGGCAGCATTAAGATTTGTGATCAATGCAACCCCTTTTTTACGGTCGTTTTTCATAGTTTCAACGCTGTTGACTGATTTTACAAGAGTAAAAGGATGCCCCTGCTGATCAACAGTACCGGTCAGGTCCATTTGAAGGCAATAGTATCCAGGGAGACTCATTTCACGGCTCATCATAGCCGTCTCAGAAAAAACAACTGCAACATTGCCGTCCAGCTTATACATAGCACCTGATTTTCCCCATTTTCTGCTTTCTATGTATGAAGTTGTGTTTCCTGGTCCCAACATCATATTCTTTTCCGGCGCCATGCAGAAAATAACCTTGAATGAACTTTCTTCACATTTTTTAATAAATGTGGATATCATCTCCCGCCTGGATTTATCCGCCATGTCCTCTGGTGACAGACATAAAAAGACACCATCTATACCGATTGACAACATATCGGACAGATCCTGATCCATTCGTTCATGATGCCAGGTAGAAAACTCTGCAGAGGGCACAAAATCAATTTTGTCGTCTCCTTGAACATATTTGTTTCTCAGGGCAGGATATGGATAATAGATTACAAATATGTCTGCCTTTGTGTACTTTGCCTTGTCAAGCATCACTGAAGGCTTGCGTAGATTTGCACAGCCGAAAAGCAAAACAACAATCATCAGTGACACAAAGGATTTCAAAATATTCGATTTTGTCATCATATCTCGCTCCGGACTATTCAACTTTTAATTTGATTAAAACCTGAATATATTCATTTTCATCATTATTGCCAATGTCAATTACACTGATAAAAAGACTAAAATACAGTGATATATAGCGTCGCATAATGTCGATTCCGTTTGGTTTGATATAGAAAACCGGGTTTTTAGCCGTGTTTGCATTTTATAGATAAGTCCCCTTTTTTCACTGTGTTTATAAATATGAAAAACAACTTTTGTCGATAACTTGTCGATAATTGACAATAATTTTCCAGGGATCTGAGACACATGTACCCCATACACAAAATAAAACTCAGATCAGTACTCCATACCATGATAAATACCGGTACCATATTGTCATGGCAATGGTTGCTTAAGTTTTATAATGCATTATAATAAGACAAATGACGGAAAGTAAACTTAAACACATTTTTCTTTTGGGAATCACATACATAACATGGAAATTGACGGCAAGATAATCACAGAGGCAGATCTTCGTTTTGGATGTACCGGATATGTGGCACTTTTGGGAAGACCCAATACAGGAAAATCAACTCTTCTCAATACATTGCTCGACCGGCATCTGGCTGCAGTGTCTTCCAAGCCGCAGACCACAAGAAAGCATTTGATGGGCATATTTACTGACAATGAAGCCCAGATACTTTTTCTTGACGCCCCCGGAATCCACAAAAGCAAAATTGCCATTGACGAGGCCATGGATCGCTCCATCGAAAGAGTATTGTCTGATGCGGACATAGTTCTGTGCCTGGCTGACCCCACCAGAAAGCCGGGTGAGGAGGATCAACTCGCTGTTTCCAGGGCAAAGACAGCCGGAAAGACGACCATAATAGCCATAAACAAGACAGACATAGCCACACCGGAACAGATAGCGGAATGCCGTGATTTCTATCAGAGTGCCCTGCCCGATGCTCCCGTGCTGGAAATTGCCGCAATACAGCAGGAAAAGGCTCTTCCGCTGCTGAAAATGCTGAAAGAAAAGCTTCCAAAGGGACCTTTCCTCTATGATGAGGATGAAATAACCGATGTTTATGAGCGGGATATAGCCGCCGAGTTTATAAGAGAAGTCCTTCTTGAACAACTTAATCAGGAAGTTCCCCACTGCATAGCCGTTGCCATTGATAAATGGGTGGACAAGGGAAACAAGATCTCAATAGGTGCGGTCCTTTATGTGGAGCGGGATGGACACAAGGGCATCATACTTGGTCACAAGGGGGAACGTATACAGGCAATACGCAGAGCTGCAGTAAAACGCATAGGCGAGTTTGTCCAGGCCAGAGTGGAATTGAGTCTTTTCATCAAAGTAAAGCCGGACTGGAGGGAGAACAAGCGTTTTCTTACAGAATGCGGGTTGGAAATAAAATAATTTATCAAAGGAGACAGCAATGGCATATCCTGACTGGAAAATAATATACGGGGACCTGGAAGGTCCACAGCAGAGGGCCGTTGAGTTTCTTTACAGAGAGATGGGCACCTGGATAATAAGAAAACCGGGGGTGTATACGATCTATACCATGGCATGTCTTTCTGATGTAAATGTTGCAGACATTGATACGAACGCGGTTATAATAGGCACTCTGGACAATTGCCCTGCTCTCAGGGATTTCATTAATAAAGAGGATATTCCTGAAAACGGCTATCTGATACGGATTATCGAAAATCCCGGCTGTCCGGACAAGAATCTTGTACTTATAGCTGGAGATACCACCCAGGCAGTCCTTTATGGCGCCATAGACTTTATTGACATCACTGTTCCAGAAGTAACAGCGGAACTCGGAAACGGACTGCGGTTCATAAATTACACATTGCATAGAAAAATGCCGGACTATGAACTGGCCAGAGCTCCACTCACAAAAATCAGAAATGTATTCTCCTGGGGGCATACGGTAAATAATTTCCGTGACTATATTGAGAAGATGGCGCGCCTGAAACTCAATGAGATAATAATGTGGAATGATTTCCCGCCGTTGAACGCCAGAGAGATCGTTGAATACGCCCACAGCTGGGGCATGAAGTTGATATGGGGATTTGCCTGGGGCTGGACAACAGGCTGCAAAGGCACAGACAGTGAAACTCTCAAGGGACTCAGCGATTCGATTTACAGCAAATGGAAGGATGTCTGGAGCAAGCTTGACGGGGACGGAATATATTTTCAGTCGTTCACGGAAACAGAACTTGAGACAAACAATGGAATATCCATTGCCGAAGCAGCAGTTGACCTGGTGAATAAAACAGCGGGAAGAATACTTGCTGAAAAACCTGATCAGCGCCTTATTTTCGGTCTTCATGCGACATCGGTTAAAAACAAGCTGGATGTAATTGCAAAGACAGATCCCCGCATTTGCATCCTCTGGGAAGACTGTGGCGGTTTCCCATTCCGTGGCGATATAATGCCTGATGATGAAACAGACAGATTCCTGAACAAATTAATGGAACAGAAAAGGGACATGGGCCTTGTTTTCAAGGGTATGATGATGATGGAATGGGGCAAATTCGCACATCAGGCTGGTCCATATGTACTGGGAAATTCTTCGGATTCAGTGATTGCAAATGATGCATCCATAATCGAACCGGGCTGGCGCCATCTGAAACTGCTCTGGAAAGAATACGGCGATATTTCATATTCCATTGCTAAAAAGGCACATGCAAACAGCCAATACTGCACAATGCTCAATATAACCGGAAATCTTACGGGAAAAATACAATGGCCCACGGCATTGTGCGCAGAAATGATGTGGAGTACAGAAGAACCCTACAGCCAGATCATCAACAAAATCATAAAACTGCCTTATCTTGAGTAAGACAGCAATACCGCTATGCAGACTCCGTCGAAGATTTTTTGGCGGAGTTTTTTTGTGTCTGATGATTACATGATTCAGGAGTTCCAGACAGAAAGTATGTCCTGAAGTGAAACAGGACCTTCACGCAGTATTTCCGGTTCGCCATTCAAAAAAGATACAACTGTTGACGGCTTGCCGCCTGTATCGGGAATGGCTCCGCCATCGACAAGTATGTCCGGAGTACCGTCAAGACCGGAAACAGCATCAGCTGCGTTGAGTGCAGGCTGTTCACCAGACAGGTTTGCACTTGTAGCAGCAAGGGGCTGTTCCAAGCAGTCAAGCAATTCCTTTATAAACGGATGGTCGGGTATTCTCATTCCTATTGAACCGCCCTGCCCGTCTGACGCAACTATTGTAAGAGGCCCGGGACAGAATGTTCTGATGATGCGGTCCAGCCTGTCATCCCTTATTATCCCCGCATGTTCTGCCATTTCAGCTGAACCTGCCAGCATCTGGAGCAATTTGTTTTTGGGGCGATGCTTGAGGGCATATATTCTGTCATACCCTGCCTTGTTTCCCCATAGCGTCATCAGACCATATACTGTCTCGGTGGGAATTGCCGCGACTCCGCCTTGCCGCAGTACTTTGGCAGCAAGTTCGATTGCCCCTGTATTGTCAACATTTATTCTTTGCATTGGTCTTACTTGAGTAAATAAAGGGCAATGCCTGCGGCAACAGAAGCATTAAGGGAATTTATCTTTCCGAATTGAGGAATTGCCGCAACGCTGGTCGAAGAATTTAAAATAAACTGACTGACACCGGAGTTTTCACCACCGACAACCAGAAGAAGCTTTTCTTCGTTTGCTTTCTTGATATCCTCGAGATCAGCTTTGCCGGCTCCGTCAAGAGAAATTATTGAATATCCTTCCTCAAGAGCGATCTTGACATATTGATTCGGTGAGCAGTTACAGGCTATTTTCAAATGCTCACAGGCCCCTGCTGAAGATTTGGCAACAGAAGGTATGACAAGGGGGGCACCCCGGCGGGGCAATAGGACATTACCCCAGCCGAAAATCTCTGCGCTTCGCATAACCGCTCCCACATTATGAGGATCTTCTATGGAGTCAAGAAGGACTAGTCTTCGTTCACCGAGCATATCTGCAAAGGGAGTGTATGGAAATCCTCCAGCATCAAGAACAGCACCCTGATGCTCGCGTGTACCGCACAACTGGAACAACTCACCCTTGTCCGTCCATTCAATTTTAATCCCCCGGGAAATAAGAAAATTTGAAAGTTTCTTCTGTCTTGGATTCGCGGAACCATCCCTGTTCAGCCATACTTTGCGAATCTCACGCCTCCCGG
>JAZURH010000215.1:0-4896 GCA_045606125.1 Lentisphaeria bacterium
TGGCCTCCGACTTCATTTCACAAGGAAAAGTCCCCCTCTTTCAAAGTCAACAAGGAACGACAGGCCTACTATTGTTTTGGATGCAAAGCTCACGGAAATGTATTTGACTTTGTTAAGAGCATGGTAAATACGGATTTTCCCGGTGCTGCCAGATGGCTTGCCGATCGTTACGGCATAGAAATACCGGACACATACTCCTCCATAAATAAGGAGGAGGCGGACCGGCTCAGAAATGCAAAAGAGCGTCGGCAGAGTCTTCTTGACCTCACGGCAGGATGGTTTCACACACAGCTCAATTCTCCCAATGCAGAAGTTGCAAGAAACTACCTGGCTTCAAGAGGTATCGACCGCGAAGCTGTTGAAAAATTCAAGCTGGGATATTCACCTGAAGGATGGGACACCCTTATAAACTGGGCTCATTCAATGGGATTTACGGACGAAGATCTGGCCGCCACGGAACTTGTGTCGCACAACAATAAAAACGGCAGAACATACGACCGTTTCAGGGGAAGGTTGATGTTCCCGATTTGGAACGAACTTGGAAAAGTGGTCGGTTTTTCTGCAAGAATACTCGATCCGGCGGCAAAAATGGCAAAATATGTCAACAGTCCGGAATCAGATTTTTTCCACAAGGGACAGGTCCTTTACGGCTTTAATTTTGCAAGATCGGAACTTAAGAACTTCGACCATGTTCTCGTATGTGAAGGACAGCTTGATGTAATAGCATGTCACAGGGCGGGGCTCGTGAATGCCGTGGCAGCCCAGGGAACTGCATTTACGGAGGAACATGCCAGGCTGTTGAAAAAATCCACATCAAATGTAAGACTTTCATTTGACGCCGACACAGCCGGATACAAAGCCGCCGAAAGGACCATAAAGCTGCTTCATGCCACAGGGCTCAATGTTTCGGTGGTAACGCTTCCTGAAGGAGAGGATCCTGATTCCGTCTTCAGAAAAGGCGGTGCCGATGCACTGCGCCGCATCATGTCAGTTACCAGACCGGCCATCCATTATCTGTTTGATGCGGCATGCACTATGAACAACATAAAAACAGCGGAGGGCATGAGCATCATAGTGCGCAGCGTACTTGAGGCGATAATGCCTATACGGGACTCAGTGATACAGGCCACATATTGCAAATGGCTGGCTGAAACAGTAGGCCTTGAAGAAAGAGTGATTTTCAATGAACTGGCAGACATGCAGCCCAGACAGAGTACTGTCTACAAACAGACACAAAGAGAAGCGACTCCACCAAGCTTCAGGAGAATGCCGGTATACAGCACTCCTGCAAAGGACATGCAGGTATGGTACATGCTGTTAGACCTGACGCTTCATTATAAAGTTCTGGCTGAGTCTTTCGCATTTCTTGACGATGTGGTTGCAGCAATACCGGACACTCCCCTGGGGCGCGCCGTCAACTATGTAGCCATGTATACGCAGCAGGATGAATGGAGCCTGCTGCCGGACATTCTCATGAAAATGGACATCTTCAGCGATCCGGAAGTGGCAAGAGCGCTTATCGCATCTGATCTCAAAGAATATGTGTCATCAGCCGAAGAAAACATACCTCTGCAGCATCTGAAAAGCTTTAACGACTGCGCAACCCGTGTAAGACTTGAATCAGTGGAAAAACAGCTGGCAGAAAAACGTGCGCAGTGCAATGCAGAACGGAATACGGACCTGCAAAGACAATTGTTCGATGAAATGAACAAACTTACCGCTAAAAAAAGAGAACTGCTGGCTGAACTGCGCAAATACAGCGCAACGCCTAAAAACTGACGGCGCACACCAAATGGTGCGCGCCGTCCTCAAGACTTTTCCACTTATTTCAGTTTTAACCAGACAAGATCAGCGCTGTTGACAGTTCCCATAATAAGGCGTCCCGGATTAGGATGCATTTCACTGAGAGCTTTATCGTCACATGAAATATTTATTCTAACAGGCTGAAGGTCATCATGCCTGTAGTCAGCAAATTCATCCAGATCTATTGTAAATCTGGCATGTTCCCGGTCTTCAAGCGCTGCAAAAAAACCGCTTCCCTCTGTATTCCTCACATTCTTGTCCGGAGATACTGTAGCGGAAATTATCCTGCACAATCTTGCCGGTTCGAAATACAATGTAAGGTTCTTAAACTGGCCGCAGCATTCAAGGACTATCCTGCCTCTTTCCGGCATTGTCACCTTAATGCGCATGTTGCCGACACAGAACTCATCCCCCACATGTATGTCGGACTTGCTGTCCGCATCTCCACGGTATTTGTCAAGTTCTTCGCATTCCACATCAAAATCACTGAACTCGGTATCAAGAAGATTCTGAAGCAGTTTCGCCCTCATTTCCAGCTTTGCGGGATGGAACATATAGCTTTCCACCTCTGCATGATAGCCTAAGAGCTCATTTTCATCGCAGAGTTCCTTCATGCGGACTGTGCATTCGATTTCATCAAGCACAAGTTTTCGCATTTCCGGAAGACGCTCAGTCCTGTTATAGATCATGTCCTCCCTGGCTTTATAGAAAGCAAAAAGATTCCGTGTCGATCTTATCTGCAGACCAATGGCCTCGGCTATCTTGACCTGAGCAATCTGCTCTGCAGACTCTGCAATCTCCTTCATTTTCTTCAACGCACTGCTCCAGCCCTCATCCATGTTCGCCATAAGCTGTTCAACTGTGTCAGGAGTATGCACATAGCTTGTGCATTCATATATTCTGTCACCGCTGTTGCGTGGGAATCTCTGGGTATAGGATGGAGCCATAGGGAGATCCCGCGGGAACAAATACCAGGGGAATACAACCGAGCTGTGCAATGGTCCAAACCACTTAAAGGCAAGCACTTCAGGGAAGTTTCCGTATGCGACTGAGAAAAGTTTCCAGCATTCCGCCATCAGCTCCGCCTTGCTGCCCCACACAGGCGCTGCAAGTTCCCTGAGAAAATCTTTTTCACTCTCAGGGAAAGGCTTGAATGAAAGACGGCCGGCTCCGGTATTCATAAGACAGGGGAAGTTTCCAAAATACCAGCACTGCATTACAGCCTGGCAATTATTGGCGTGAAGGTCACTGTATATGTTGAAAAGTTCGCCGGGCACAGGAAGATAGGGAACCGTGGCGTCCTCATGCGAGGCGCATGTCTGTATTTTTGCCGCAGGCAAATCAAGCCTTGACGCCATTTCAAGCCACGGCTTGGATGCCCTTCCATATGAAAGTGAATAATCCTGCACCAGTGCTTCCCTTCCCAGCTGCACAAGACGCCCGCCGGTTTCGCAGTTGCGCATCATGAAAATGTCTTCAGGCCAGGCTTCCGCTATTTCATTAATAATTTCATTTTCCGGATCTCCGGGTATATAGTTTGCCGCATAGAACCATCCTATAAAGACAGCATCAGGCTGATATTTATGAAGAGTGTCGTTCATAAGCCTGGCCATATCGGCAAAAAGCTCTCCTGCTGTATGCTGCGAGCATCTTGGGCAGTTGCAGGTTGTCACATGGGGATACAGCTTCCATGTGGCGCATGGCCATGTCGTCTCGCAGCACATGATATTGATTATGCCGCCCAGCCCGGGTGCATTTTCCGCCAGATATCCAATAGTTTCCTTAAGATAATTCTGCCCGTCTTCGGAAGATGTGCAGAAAAAAGCCGTTCCATCATCGCAGACATGCCCGGCCATTTCAGGCCAGCGTTCACGGTCCTCTTTGCTCATGTTCTTCCATGAATCATTGAAACTGCGTGGTTCAGACATATAGATGTAGCACTTTATTCCATAGCGGGCACATCTGGCGATTATGCCGCGCAATTTCGCCAGTTTACGGTCAGCATCCTTTCCCCGTTCAGGAAAGAAACTGCAGGGCATGTCATTGAGGTAAATTGTTATCCAGAGACCGTTCAGCCTGTCATGGGCCATCACATCCAGATACTCATCCGGATAATAATCCATTTCATCCTCAAGCTCGTCGAGATAAAGCGGAGGCCTTGAAATAGGTGTAAAGAATGAACGGGATACCCTGTGCTTCACCTGAGGAATGCGTAAAATATCAGCTGTAAGTATTCCGTTTCCATCATAGGCAAGAAGCACATCCTCCAACTCATAAACAGCATAGCGCAGGCCGGCTTCACCCGAAGCGGTCATATCAACTGCATTTTCACAGACAACAAGGCGAAACGCCTCATTTTCCATGGCAGGATCAATATGTATATTTACAGGAATACCGCCAGCATATACGGTTATTCCAGCCTCCTTCAAGCTCTTTACCAGGGAATCAAGAGCCGTTTCAGGCACATTTTCAACTTTTGACAGATCAATTCCTGATGCAAACTGTCCATGTTTTACATTCGTAAAATCCCTTTTCGGCAAATGCCTCAGCATTCCCTTGAAATCTAGATCCTGCCTTGCGGGAAAAGGCATTTCATCATAAACCCTTAGAAGTTCACTATCCATCATTGTCTGATTTTCCTTATTGTTTATTTCAATTATCAAGCTTCAGCACAAGAGCCGTCCGGGCCGGCAGATAAACTCTCAATCGATGGCTGACATTGTTTCGTTCTACAGTTGAAACTGTAAAAAACACCTGTGGGAAAAGTATCCTGCCGAATCCGCCAAAATCCTTTCTGTCAGTATCAAGCACCAGGGCATACTTTCCCGGAAGTGCAGGGATCTCAAGCTCGCTGTATGATCTGGAATGATGAAAATTAAATATGAATACCAGCCCTCTTCTTTCAAAGGCAAGCAGCTTGCGCTCCTCATCACACATAAGAAACTGCGGAGACTTATCAAATATCCCGTCTTTGTCAAGTTCAAGCATGGCCTTGTCGAAATCAGCAAGAAAATGAAAACGCAGCCCCTTGTCATCAGCCAGAGACCACTGACGCCTGGAATGGGCAAAAGACCATCCATTGCGTTCATTTGG
>JAZURH010000216.1:0-5760 GCA_045606125.1 Lentisphaeria bacterium
GTCTACAAGGTCCATCCCAAGCGCCAGTATTCATACGACCAGAAGTCCGGCATCCTCTATCTCAAGAGCAACAAGCAGGAAGTAGAAAAGCTCACTGAAGAATTGAACAAACTCAAGTCAGCCGAAAAAGCAGCCGACCTAAAGGAAGCTGAAAAGGCAGCCGGAAAATAACATCAAAGGTGAATAGTGCCTTTTCAAACAGAGCGGGGAATACGCCGGTCACGGCGCCTTCCCCGCTTTATTTTGACCATGCGGCATCTGCTCTGCCACACCCAAGGCTTGCAGATTGGTTTGCGGAACTGAACAGCAGACTTTACCTGAACCCACATGGTGGCACAAAATATGCGGAAATTGCAAAACGGGAAATAATCGCTGCAGAGAATACAATAAGAGAAATAATCGGCGCAGAGGATGCCTTCATCGTCTGGACATCCGGAATAACCGAATCCCTGAACCTTGCAGTGCATTCCCTTGCCATAGTTGAAACACCAGCAGCCAGCCATTTGTCCCTTGCGGAGCCTGTGAAAATACATTCTTCCGGCAATTCCCTATCAGGGCCGGGAGCAAGAGCTGTGGGACATGTAAACAGTGAAACAGGCGAAATCGCATGTCTGGAGGAAGAAAAAAAGAAAGCAAAAGGCGGCCTGCTTCTGGTAGACGCGGCACAATCCTTCTGCAAGATACCGATTCCATGGGATAAAGCGGGAATAGACATGCTTGCCCTGTCCTCAAGAAAAATTGGTGGTCCGGCTGCAGTCGGCGCCCTTGTGGTACGCCGTGGGCTGACACTGAAGCCGGTCATGCATGGCGGCGGCCAGCAGAAAGGATACAGGCCCGGAACCATGGATACAGTGGGCATAGTACTGTTTTCAAGAGTAGCCGCCGCCCGTGCAGCCGCGATGAAACAGGATGCCGCCACGGTTGCATCACTGAATGAAAAACTTTGGAAAACACTTCATGAAAGCGGACTTCACTTTATACGTCTATCCCCGGAGAAGGCCTATCCAGGCATAGCGGCTTTTGCCCTGCCCGGATATGACGGAGCAGTTGTAGCCCGCATTCTTGCCGAGCGGGAAGGCATACTGCTTTCATCAGCCTCGGCCTGCACGGCAGAAACAGGGCGGCCCAGTCCTTCACTTACAGCATGGACCGGCAGCGAGGAACTGGCAAGAAGTGCGGTGCGTGTCAGTCTGTCTCCGGACAATACAACCGGGAAAATAAAAACACTGGCGACAGCCCTGAAAAGAACCATAGACAATTTCTGAAAAAACATGCACAACATAACCGAAAAACTCAAGGAACTTTCGACTGCCATGCCGGACAGTCCTGCGCTTACAATATTCAGCGCTGGCAGCAGCAAGCCCGATAAACACTCCAGTTTCACCTTCAGGGAACTTGAAGAACGCAGCAATTTTCTTGCCTGGGGACTGAGCAATGCGGGAGTGCGTCCCGGTATGAGTTCAATACTGATGGCACGCCCTTCCCTTGAACTTTATGCAGTATATTTTGCCCTGTTTAAAATCGGAGCAGTTCCGGTATTTCTCCCCCGGGGGGCCAACTGGTCTATCAAATTGAGCTGCCTTATGCAGTGCAATCCCAAAGTATTTGTCGGTACACCGGGCACATTTCTTGCAAAAGTATTTTTCGGCCGTGCCTTCAGCACTGTGGATACAAGCATAATGCTGGGCAAATACAGGCTTTTCGGCGGCATTCCCACAGGCAAGCTGAAAGGGGAAAACAAACCATATCCCATATACGACAGCACGGAAGAAAGCAGAACAGCCATAGTATTCTCTGCCGGAAGTTCAGACATTCCCAAAGGTGCCGTATGGACCGCTTCAAATGCGGAGGCCCAGATCACCGCAATGAATGATCTGGGAGACTTCTCCGGCAGCGACATATCTACGATCCCACTGCTGACAATACTGGACATCTGCCGCGGCAAGCATGTCATCGTCCCGGCAGACGATGACAATGGATCAGACTTCAGTGAATCTTTGAGTGCCGGAAGCGGGATGGTCCTGGCCGATTCAGATGTATGGAACGCTGCCATTGCGCTGAATCAGGCCAGCGCATCTGAAGCGCAAAAAAATGGAAACGCAGCAACAATATGCACTGATTCTCCGGTCAAAATACATTCTGAGCTGAACTGCGGAAAAGTCGTCAGCAGCGGAACCCAAACATTCTCAATCTACTCAATGGCAGAGCAGGCGTTTGCGGCAATAGCCGATGGCAGTGAAATGCTCACCGAAATGTGTTCCGAGGACAATCTGCAGCGTGGTGTTTTTCTCGGACGACCTATGGGCGGAACTGAAATCATGATAATCCCGATATCGGATGAAAAAATAGACAACTTAGAGTGCACGCACCCTGTCAAAGAGGGAGAAACAGGGGAAGTATGCCTGCGTGGAAAAGGGACGGCTCTGTCCTATGTCGGCAGACCGGATGACAGCGACATGGCAGTCATCGGTGACAACGGCACATTCTGGTTAAGAACAGGCGACCTGGGATGTCTGGACGGAAACGGATGCCTCTGGTATCACGGGCGCAAGGCTCACCGAGTGATAACACCGGCTGGTGCACTTTACACTGCATGCTGCGAAGAGATTGCAAACCGCATCCCAGGCGTCAGACAAAGCATGCTGGTGGGCGTAGGCGATGCACCGGAACAGATACCGGTCATGGTAATAGAACCGGAGGAAAAGGACTATGCCCGCCTGGCAGACTCACCGGATGAGATCCTGGCGCGCCTTTCCGGTTTCACTGCAACAGCCGGAATAAAGCATGTACTTTTCAAGCATAATCTTGAAAGAGATGTGGCACGTATCAGGCAATGGGCGGCGGAAAGGATGTAAATGCATTCAAAATAATGTCCTGTGCCCTTGATTTTAAATGCAAACAAGTTATTGTTACTGAAATACATTTTTAGCAATACGGCAAAAGTGCTGTTTTACAACAAAAACTCAAAAAATGGAGCAAGTGAAAATGATTCCACGTATCCCCGAAAGCGAGTATTTCGAGCGCATCGCCAAGTTCCAGGCGAGAATCAAGGCAGCCGGACTGGACGCATGCCTGGTCCATGGAACCGAATCCGACTTTGCAAATGTACGCTATCTTTCAGAGTACTGGCCCACATTCGAACAGGCTGGCGTATTCGTACCCGCTACCGGTGAAGCAGTTCTCCTGATCGGTCCCGAAAGTCTCAAGTATGCCCAGGGGCGCAGCGTTCTCCCCAACATCGAAATGCTCCTCAACTACCGCGAATCCGCAGAGCCAGATTATCCCGGCATCCCTCTGGCAACATACGCTGATGTAGCCAAGAAAGCTATGGGCAAGAAGAAACTCAAGAAGCTGGGTCTCGTGGGAACAGCCGTCATGACCCTCCCCACTCTCAAAGCTCTCCAGGAACAGCTCCCCGGCGTTGAAATCGTCTGGGCAGACGAAGTATTCCGCCCCCTGCGCTGGGACAAGAGCGAAAACGAACTGGCATGCCACCGCAAGGCCTTCAAGGTTGCCGAAAAGGCAGTCCAGGCCATGCTCAACGAAATGAAGCCCGGCATGACAGAGTTCCAGGCCATCGGAATCGCCCAGCGCGAAATCTATGCCAATGGCGGTGAATATGAAGGCCACAGCCTCTACTGCTTCGGCGGCAACAGAACCAGCAACGGCATCAGCCGTCCCACATACAACAAGCTGAAGAAGAACGAAATCATCCAGCTCAACATCGGTGCGCGCGTCAGCGGCTACAGCTCCTCCATCGGTCTGCCGGTTTACTTCGGCAAGCTGCCCAAGGAACAGATGGCTCTGGTTGAATTCGGTCTCCGCGCCCACAAGTACACCTTCGAGCTGATGAAGGCCGGTGCAGACGCAGGCAGCATCGCCAGAGACTACACCCAGTGGGGCATTGACCAGGGCTGGGGTGACTACATGCTGTACGGTCCCGTCCACGGCCTGGGCATCATGGAAACAGAAAGCCCCTGGATCGAGACAACAAGCAACTACAAGCTGAAGAAGAACATGACATACCAGATCGACACGTTCTTCACAGGCAACGGCTATGGCCTCCGCTGGGAACGCGGCTGCATCATCAATGATGAAGGCTGCGAACTCATGTCCAAGAAGTTCATGTCCCTTGACTGCTGCAAGCTTGACTGATAGCGGCGAATGCAGTTTCTGCGGTAGATCTCTGTGATTTCCCGCAGACGTTTCCGGCGGAGCATCCTTCCGCCGGAAACGCGTCCGATAATTATCATTCGAATACATCCGGACGGGATGCAGGCGAATGACAGGGATCGGGAAGATTGCCTGATATGTTTCCATACGGCGATTTTAATGCCGTGCTGCTGCATAAAACGATAGAGTTTCGTATATTCCATGAGCATCATAACCATAGTAGGTGCCGGCATGATGGGATCGGCAATGTGCTTTCCCGCAGCCGACAACAAGCATGAGATAAGACTGGTTGGAACACCCTACGACAAGGATGTAATAGCGCGGCTGCAGCAGGACAATTTCCACACAAGACTGGGAATGCCTCTCCCCAATGGCGTCATATCAATGCAGTTCGACCGTATAGACGAGGCTCTGAACGGATGCGATCTGCTCATAAGCGGCGTTCCTTCATTCGGGGTTGAATGGTTTTCAAACGAAGTCCTGCCAAAAGTGAACGACGACCTGGTAATACTGTCTCTCACAAAAGGTCTTGAAGCTGAGGAGGACGGCACTCTTCTTCCAATTTCAGACGCCTACCTCAAACGGGAAAAAAAACGGGGGCGTTCACTTTCCATAAATTCAATAGGCGGTCCCTGCATAAGCATGGAGCTTTGCAAGCGTCTTCACACTTCCGTTGCTCTATGCGGAAGCAATTCTGACATCATATACTGGATAAAATCCCGTCTGGTAACTCCCTATTACCATATAAATCCCACATCGGATGTGGTTGGAATAGAATGCGCCGTGGCACTTAAAAACGCATACGCCGTAGGTGTTGCACTTGCAATAGGAATGGCGGAGCGCAACGGAAATGAACTGAGCAACCCCCAGGCTTCACTATTCGGTCAGGCAGTAAGGGAAATGCTCAGACTCACCCACATGCTGGGGGGCCAGACAGACAGTGTAATATATGCAACAAGCGACCTGTATGTGACAATAAACGCCGGACGCAACAGAAAACTTGGCGAACTGCTGGGTTCCGGCATGACTTTCAAGGAAGCCATGGAAAAACTTTCAGGCGTCACTCTTGAGTCAATATCTGTTATCACAAATGTGGCAAAGGCACTTCGCAAGCGCCATAGTCTGGGAACAGCAAACATAAACAAATTCCCGCTTCTCCGTCATCTGGATGAAATAATAAACGGGGGAGCAGAAATGAATATTCCATGGAATGAATTCGGCTGACCGCAAGCCGCAGAAACAAAGCAAAAGGCCTGAAGACAACAGGAAAACCATGTCTTCAGGCCCTTTTTTATTCAATATGCCTCAGAAAGGCAGATCATCGTTCGGTGCAGGTGCAGCATCCGCTCCCGGCACCTGTTCAACAGGTGCAGAATCCACGGGAGGTTCAAAAGGCGGTGGCGGCGGAGGGACTGATGCCCCGCCGAACTGTTGGGGCTGCTGAGCGGGGACTGCAGCCGGAGGAGGCTGGAATGCAGGAGGCGTAAAAGCCGGGGGCTGATAACTCTGCTGGGGAGCCTGGCCCCAGCCGCCCTGCTGCTGATAACCGCCCTGCTGGGGAGCCTGCCCCCAGCCGCCCTGCTGCTG
>JAZURH010000217.1:0-6164 GCA_045606125.1 Lentisphaeria bacterium
CACAGAACGACATGGCTACGATCCGACTTAAGGCAGAAAACTCAGGGGATGTAATGCAATGAACGAGAACATGCTTCTGAAAAACAAACTGGCAGCGGATCTGTTTGCGCTGTCCTGTGATCTGCCAATAATAGACTGGCATAATCATCTTTCGGTGGCGGATATTGCCGGAAACAGGAAATACGGCAATATGGCGGAATTGTGGGTGAAAAGTGATCCGTACAAGCACAGGGCAATGCGCATTTGCGGTGTCCCCGAACAATATATTACAGGCAATGCCTCCGACTTTGAGAAGTTCAGAGCATGGTCGGAGACGCTGCCCGGTCTTGCGGGAAATCCCCTTTATCACTGGTCCGAAATGGAATTGAAGCGGGTATTCGGGATTGATAAGCCGCTTAATGGTGATACTGCGGATGAAATATGGAACATAGCCAACGAAAAATTACAGGAGGACAGATGTTCTGCTGCAGGCTTGCTGAAGTCTTTTAAGGTTGAGTATGCCGCACCATGTGTGCTTCTTTGCGACGATGTGTCTTGCTTTTCAGGTGGAAGCATGCCCTCCGGCATAGTTCCATCCCTGCGGGGAGATGATGTGATGGCATGCGGTTCCGGGGTTATCTCGGATTTGTCTGCCGCCGTTGGTTCGGCATTAAACAGCTGGGGAGATTTTTGTGCTGCTGTTTCAGTGCGCTTATCTGCTTTGCACAAGGCCGGATGCCGTTTTGCGGATCATGCCCTTGATGCCGGATTCGGTTATGATTTTTCAGATGGGCGGGAGGAGGAGCATTTTTCCGCTCTGCTTGCCGGAACGGCTGATTCCGGGGAAAAGCGTATGGTATCCTCTGCTGTGCTCCGTTTTATGGCGGGGGAATATGCCCGCATGGGATGGACCATGCAGCTTCATATAGGAGCCTGCCGCAATACAAGTTCCCGTTTGCGTTCCATTGCAGGGCCCGCAGGCGGTTATGCCGGAATAGGGCAGACATGCGACATGCTTGCTTTGACCGGCATGCTGGATGAAATCGAAAAGGGAGCTTACGGGCTTCCCCGCGTGATACTTTATACTCTCAATCCTGCGGACAATGCGGCTTTCACGGTCCTTACAGGTTCCTACAGTCAGGATGGGGTGGCCGCCAAAGTCCAAGCCGGTCCTGCATGGTGGTTTTGTGATCATGTTTTCGGCATGCGCCAGTGCTTTGAAAACTGCGCTGCCTTCGGTGTGCTTTCCACTTTTGTGGGCATGACCACGGATTCACGCAGTCTGCTTTCCTTTGTGCGCCATGAGTATTTCAGGCGGGTTTTCTGCGCCTGGCTTGCAGATAAAGCAGAAGCCGGTGAAATGCCGGATGACTTCGACATTCTTGCAAAAATAGTTCTCGGTGTATGTTATGGCAACGCAAAGAGAATTGTTGAGCAAAATTAAATGGAAAGAGAATAATGCAGTTCAGTTATGTTTCATTGGATCCAGTACCTGTCACCCGGCCTACAGCGGAAAACGCGCATGAATTGAGGACGCATCAGGGCATACCTTCCATAGAGAGAAGTGCAGGCGGCAGGCTTTTTGCTGTCTGGTATACGGGCGGCGGTTCCGAATGCATGGAAAACTATGTGATGCTTGTAATGAGTGACGATGATGGGGAGACATGGAGTGATGCGGTTGCCGTGATATCTCCCGAACATCCGCAGGTAAGGGCCTTTGATCCGAATATATGGATGACGCCTGACGGACGCCTGTTCATATTCTGGGCACAGAGCTGTGGCGGTGAAAATGGAAAAAACGAGATATTTGATGGTATAGGCGGAGTTTTTTTCAGTGAACTGGAAAATCCTGACGATGCTCCGGAGAACTTCAGGTTTTCAGAATCCAGACGCATTGCGAATGGAATAATGATGGATAAACCCACTGTACTGTCGGACGGGACATGGGCCTTTCCCTGTTCAGTCTGGACCGGCAACTACAGGAAGCATGAATCTCTGGATGTGATCCAGGGAGCCTGGCTTGTGGCTTCAGAGGATGGAGGCAGGACATTCAGCAGGCGCGGTTATGTGGATATGCACGATGTGGAAGGCGGATGCGCCTTTGACGAGCACATTTATGTCGAACATAAGGACGGAAAACTGGTGTGCTATATCCGTGTACGCAGGGGTATTGCCGAAAGTGAGTCGCTGGATGGCGGACGCACCTGGAGCAGCCCGAAACTCTCGGAGACAATTGACGGCGTGGATTCCAGGTTCTTCATCAGGCGGCTTAAGTCGGGAAATCTGCTTATGGTCAAAAACGATACTGAAGGCGACCGTTCAGAGAAGGCATGGAATATGCGCAAGCTTATGACTGCCTGGATATCCGAGGACGATGGAAAGACATGGCCCTATTCATTGCTGCTTGATGGTGCTTCCGGCAGCGTGTCATATCCTGATGGTGTTGAGGCTCCTGACGGAACACTCTACATAATCCATGACTATGCCCGCGTTAACGGCGGTTATGTGATAATGAGCCGTATAACAGAGGAGGACATAAAGGCGGGCAAACTCGTTTCGCTCGGCTCAAAGCTTATGATGTTGATCAGCAAGACCCGTCCGGTTCCCGGGAATGAGTGGGCGGAGTTCCCGGGCCGCTGATATCGGATTAATATTTTTGTGCCGCGGGATTTTCCGCGGCTTTTTTATAGCCCCAGAAGTCTTTTGACTACCGGGGTTATTTCTTTTGCCATGCGGTAAAATCCCAGGTCATTTGGGTGTGCACTGTCCGTTGTGCAGTCAAAGTATTCGTCTTCACCACCGAAGAAGTCTGACCCGTCAAGAAAGTGTATATTTTTGTCTCCTGCTGACTGCCTGTACTCCACTATTTTTTTGAAATGTTCCTTGAAAACCGGGCATTCTGCTGCATATCGCGGACCGTATTTGACTTTTGAGATTACCAAAATTGGTGTTTCCGGGTGTTTGTTCCGCAGTATTTCTATGAACCTGGGTACTCTTTCCTGTATCAGTTCGGGGGAAACGCTGTTTGCCTCGCTGTCTATTATGTACATTGCAGGATTTTCTATTCCGGCGAGAATCTCCGCCACTTCCGGTTCATTCTTGCCGTTACCGGAAAAACCGAAGTTGAGTATGTCTATGTTAAGACGCCTGCTTATTATATTGGTGAAGGCCATTCCCGGGCGTGAGGCGCATCCTCCCTGGGTAATGGAAGTTCCGTAAATAACCACAGGACCACTGATGGCCCTTGGTGAAGGCGCTTCCACGAGGGCTTTTTCATCCAGTCCGATGCGGAGCCAGTTGACACCGTTATACAGGGGAAAGTTCAATACAAACTCCCGCATCGTGCCGCCTTCTGACTTGAATACCTGGTATGTGTAGGGCTGGGATATGTCAGCCTTCTGTACGCTTGTCCAGTAGATGCCGTCCACATAAAGGTCAAAACCGCTTTGTCCGGCCGGCGGCTGCAATGCGGATTGTTTGCACAGCGGAACGGAAACCGCAACCGTAATGCGTGAAGTGTTTGAGCGGAAACGCAGCTGGGCACCGGCCGTGCATTTGGAGAGTGAATGAAGTGACGGGGGGAGTCCTTGAAGCTTTTCGTCGGGGATCCTGACATACTTTTTATCCTGATTAAACCAGTTCAGACCTGATACGATAAATGGTTTTTCTGCCGCATCATGCCAGCGAAGGCCGTTTTCATCGGCCTGTTTCTGGTCCATGTACCTGTCGATTTTAGTTATATCGAATGCTTCCTTGCTCATTGCCGTTGCTCCCAGGATAAATACGGTTGTCAGTATCGCAGCTGCGAGTCTTTTCATTTTCAGCTCCGTTTATGATTATGTTTCAGTCCCAAGCTGTGTTACCGAAAATGCCATCATTGAAGAACACAGGCTTGTATCCCAATTCATCGGCCACCCTTATTCCGGTTTCGATACGCTCAAAGTAATCAGGCAGGAAATTGAAATAGCTGGGATATGCGTATTGTTCGTGACCTATTATTTCCAGCATGTCCGTGCCGTTTGCGTCCTGATCCTCCTTTCTAATTTTGACTTCTATTTCAGCCGGTGTGTCGATGTTGAAACAGAAGAAAGTGCGTGAAAGGAACAGATCATGGTCCGGGTCGTAGTAGCAGCGCCTGTCCAGCATGTGCTGTGCCACATCCTGTTCGTAGAAGAATCCGATGTCGCAGGCAGCCCCGTTTATATCCTCGATTTTTCCATCTACGATTATGCGATTTGACATGAAGCCGCTTGATGTCAGGATTTTGACACCTCTTTCCCTCATCACATGGAACAGTGACGGCGGGAGCATTGCCCAGTGGACATTTGTGGGACTGGTGCAGCACTTGTCTCCGGCAATGCGCTTCAGTTCGGAAGTTGTCAGGTCAAAATCACCGGCAAGCCTTTCTGCCGTAGAGTGCTGGTAGGGTCTGTCCGGAAATTCTCCGAGTGCATGGAACGCCAGATGAAGCCAGTCTGAATTGTCTTCAAATTGGGACTTGTAGATGTCCGGCATGTCTTTCAGGACAAATCCGTCCTTGTCGTGGTCATTTTTATAGAAGCACTTCAGAATGAACTTGGTACCGTATTTATCATGGAGCTTTTTCAGCCCTGCCAGGTAGAAATGATCCATTATTCTGGCAGGTCTTTCTCTGGCCAGATCCGTGAAGAAGAATATATTGTCATCTATACGGGTTGCGTAGCGCATGAATGATGCCTTGTCCCATACGAGAGTTATTGTCTGGGTACGGTCTCCGAATTTGTCATGGGAGGATACGGTTACTTTGTTTATCTTTTCAGTGAGCAGAAGGCGCCCGCTGAACATTCTGTCATGTTTTTCAGCCGGGATGCCGTTGATCTTTACACTGCTCTGGGGATCGGCCATGCCGTTTATTGTTATTTCAAGCCCTGCTGATGTTTCCCTGCCGGCCCGGCTGTTGAGCAATTCTCCGTTTCTGTGCGATGTTATTTCGAGCATTGAGTATCTCCGTTATGTGCTTTTTCATATAAAAGCGGCCCTTATTCTTTGTAAACACAATAAATATAAGTTGACAGATGCTCTTGTAAAGCACAAGACAGGCAGACTGTCCGTTTATATTATTCAGCAGATGATTTCAAATCTGCCGCCGCAATATTATATTTACCGGCATTGATCAGATCTGCATCTGCAATATCATCAGCTCTGAAAAATCAGTAATTAGCGTAAAAATATGATAACGGACACTATATGTAGTGTGTGCTGAAAAAATTTGGTATATATAGTGTTAATTTGCAGAAAAACAGTTTGCTTTTTATGTAAAACAGATTAAATTACACCTATTGTTTTTTGGTTATTCGTTTATTGACAAAAATTGGGAACTGGTTTAAACAATGAAAACATTTCTTCCAAAAGTTGATGAAATCGAACGCAAGTGGTACGTGGTTGACGCCACGGACCTGGTGCTCGGCCGTCTGGCAACTAAGATTGCCATGAAGCTCAGGGGCAAGGACAAGCCCTGCTTCACACCCCATCTGGACTGCGGTGACTTCGTGGTCGTTATCAATGCCGAAAAGGTCGCCCTCACAGGCAATAAGGCAACTGACAAGACCTATGAAGACTACTCCGGCTACATGAGCGGCCGCAAGGTTCAGACTGCAGACGTGGTCTTTGAAAAGAACCCCACCCGCGTTGTCCGTGACGCAGTCTGGGGCATGATGCCCAAGGGACGTCTTGGCCGTGCACAGTTCGCAAAGCTGAAGGTCTATGCCGGACCCGAACATCCCCATGCAGCACAGCAGTGCGAAGTTTGGGATGTCAAACTCAGCTGATAAATCAGGAAAACAAAATAAACAAAGGCATAGCCAGAGGTTTTTGATATGACAGAAGCGAACGAAGTGATTCACTCAATCGGCCGTCGCAAGTGCGCCAGCGCCAGAGTTCACATGAAGCCCGGCACGGGCAAAATCACGATCAATGACCGTGATTTTGAAGATTATTTCACCACACCCCAGGTTCGCGGTTACGCAACACAGCCGCTGACCATCACCGGCACAACTGCGGATTTTGATTTCTTCATCCGCATCAACGGTGGCGGCATTTCCGGTCAGGCAGGTGCTGTCAGGCACGGTATCGCCCGCGCTCTGGAATTTTACAAGCCTGAATTCCGCAAGGTCCTCAAGGGCGCCGGAATGATGACTCGTGATCAG
>JAZURH010000218.1:0-5708 GCA_045606125.1 Lentisphaeria bacterium
GCTACTGAAGATTACAGACCCTGGCGTTTGAGCGTGCCTGGATGGTGGGACAATCTTGTAGGCCCCGGGCAGCCCTTTGATACATCCAGATTCTGCATAATCTGCATGAATGTGCTGGGCAGCTGTTATGGCACTACAGGTCCGGCTTCTCCAAATCCTGATGATGACAACAGACCCTACGCAATGAAGTTTCCGCCGGTCACAGTTGGGGACTGGGTGCGTTCGCAGGTGAAACTTATTGATTACCTCAAAATAGAAAAACTGTATGCCGTTGTCGGTGGGTCTCTTGGTGGACAGCAGGCGCTTGAATGGGCCATCGCCTATCCTGACAGAGTCGGCAAGTGTATAATGCTGGCCTCAGGGGCTAAACTGCCTGTGCAGGGCCTGGGGTTCAATCATGTGGCTACAGTGTCCATACGCAGTGACTTCCTTTTCAGGAATGGTCTTATCTATTCTGATGAGCGTGAACCGAATCCGCTTATGGAGGAGTGCCGTCAGTCAGGGGATATTGACTTGAGCTACTGGCAAATTGCCAATCGCAATTTGAGGAGTCTTCATGTTGCCAGAATGCTGGCTCATATAACCTATCTTTCTCCAAGCGGCATGGAAAGCAAGTTTGGCCGCCGGCTTCAGCCCGTGGAGCACAGAGACGGCGTAAAATCTGATGACAGGCAGGAGAACGAACTTGCAGTTCACGGCTACCTTACGCACCAGGGGCAGAATTTTGTTGAAAGATTTGATGCGAACAGCTATATCCTTATCGCAAATGCCATGGATCAGTATGATGCAGGTGCGAAATGGGGGGACGGCGATCTGGCAAAGGCATGTGCCAGGATCAAGGCAGAGATGATGGTCGTGGCGTTCAGTTCAGACTGGCTGTATCCATGCGAGGAGAGCCATTCCATAGTCATGGCTCTGATGCAGAACCATCATCCTGTAACTTCAGTGGATGTACAGAGTAATTACGGGCATGATGCGTTTCTTGTTGAGGAGTACAAGGTCAGTCGTATAATACGTTCATTCCTGCTTACTCCTTCCACTGCAAGGGAAGGCGGAAGGAAAAGTTCAAAGTGCAGCGGAGGCGAAGCATGAAAGACGCTGACAGGGAAGAATTGTACCGGGAAGCACTGGCCAATCTTGGAATACATGAAGCTGACTGCAGCTTTGACAAGCTGGGAGAATGCGCCAGTGCCTTTCCGTTTGAGGCAGAGTCCGGTCCGACCATGCGCTGGCATGACGGCATTGTGCTGAGGTTGGTCAATGACTGTGATTCCGTAATAGATTTCGGCTGTGGGGACGGTGAACTGCTTTACAGGCTTTCTCTCTGCCGCAATTGCTGGATGCAGGGTATTGAGTCTGATGAGGAGATGGTGGGGCGCTGCATAGAGCGGGGCATTCCGGTGTGTCACGGAGATATGATTGACATAATAGATCTTATTCCTGACAAGAGTTACACATGGGGAGTTCTGGAGGATACCCTGACCATGCTCAAGAATCCTTTGGATGCACTGAACAGAATGCTTCGCGTGGCGGATGCATGCATAGTTTCATTTCCCAATTTTGCTCATTGGAGCATGCGTTTTACATTCAGTCTCGGCGGTCGCATGCCGGTCACGAAATCGTTTCCATACAAGTGGTATGACACTCCCAATATACATAACTGCAGTATAAATGACTTTATGGACTGGATTGCTTCGGAGCATATTACAGTAATTGAAGCGTGGGTACTTGTGGATGGAAATGTTGAAAAGTACGATGCCGCCAAAGATCATAACATTACTGCGTCCCAAGCGCTGTTTGTTGTGAAGGGGAGGGATTAGCAACCACTGTTTACAAGGGGGCATTTGCCATGATGAAGGCGTTGTTTACAGCTTTGCTTGTATGTGTTCTGCTTTTCAGTGCAGAGAATACACAGACGCAAGTCTTCCGGTTCGAGGAGCCGGTAAAGGTGGATCCTGCACAGGAGCAGTACGAACTCGGCATGCAGGCATTGGCGGCTGGAGGATATAAGTCTGCGGACAGATATTTCACCCGTTTCCTTGAGCTGAACGGAAAGCTGGAACCCGGTTATGCCCGCGGAGTGCTTATGAGGTCCAGGGCGTGTCTGAAGGATGGACGCCCACAGGATGCGCTTGCAGCTGTAAATGCCCATGCGTCCGGCGCATCCGGGCTTAAGGATCCTGTGTTGAAAAGTGAACTTAAGTTTGTTTCTGCCCAGGCTTTCGGCATGATGAGGGATTGGGATTCTGTACGGAAAATTACTGGTGAACTTCTGAAAGAGGGCAGTCCTTCTTCCATCGCGAGGGACATTCGCCTCCTTAATGCGGATGCCGCACGTTATCAGCGGGACTGGAAAGGAGTGATATCCGTTTTGAATGGAGAGGTCTCCTCTGAAAAAAATGCTTTTCCTGAGGTAATGCGTCTTGCCCGTGCGTATGTTGAGACAGGTGAATATTCCCGTTCCCTTCAGCTGGTGAACAGCTGCAAGGTGGTTGAAGGAAGTGCCGAAGCCATGATGCTTGGACTTTTAAAGGTGCGTAATCTGGTAAAGAGCGGTGACGGAAAAGCTGCCGGAGAAATATTTGAAAAACTGAAGTCTGCTATGCCGTCTGAACCTGATGCAGATTGGTGGAATGCAGTTGTGTCAATTGCTTCAGCCAGTGTTGAGGACGGCAGGTATGCGGAGGCTGATGTTTTGTATGCCAGCGCCATGAAACTGGCTCCAGATACGGACAGACTGCGCTTTACTCTGTCAAAGAACATTGAAATGAATCTTAAGGCGGGATTCATTGAAAAGGCCCGCGGTAATCTCGAGATCATGGCAAAGAAGTTTCCTGAATCAAGAGAGCGTCTTGATTTGACGGGACAGTTGGGCATGCTTTTGTACAACAAGGGTAATTTCAATGAGGCTGCATCTTATTTCAGGCAGCTTGTGGAGTACAGGCATGCCAATGCAGCCCTGCGTTATATCTCGGGAATAAATCTTGGTGAATGCCTGTATTTGTCAGGTCAGCGCATGCAGGCTGTGGAGGCATTTCTTGGAGCTGAGTCCAGTGCATCTGATGCCGATGAACATGCGTATGCATTATTGCGCGCCGGAGAGACATGTACGGTCCTGTTCCGTGAAAGTGTGGAGACAAAGGACAAAAAGGCTGCTGGAGAGAGGGCCATTAAAATATTTTCTGATATTCATACGTCATATTCTGCTTCAAAGCATGCACCTGCTGCACTTTTAAGAAAGGCCGGTCTTCTTGTGGAATCAGAAAAATATGCAGCGGCTGCTGAAACTTATGCTGCGTATGCAGTTTTTAAAGGAGTGGCTCCGGCTGATGCCGCCACGGCGCGTCTAAAGCAGGGAGAATGCCTCAGGCGCGGTGCCTCTGATGTCAATGGAAAGCTTGCAGCAGCCGGTTTCTTTGAGAAGCTTGCAGCAGCCGGAGGGCAAATTGTCGATGAAGCCTGCTTAGGTGCGGCTCTCTGCGCCAGGGAAGGCGGGGACATAAAAAGGGCAGAGGCCTCACTTGAAAAGGTAATTGCTAACCGTAATTCCTCCAAAAGGGCAGAGGCGCTGTTCCTTCGCGCCTGCATGCGCTTTGATTTCGGCATGATCAGGGAAGCCCGACAGGATGTGGATATTTTTCTTGCTCAATATCCTTCCCGCATGGTCGAATGTAATCGCGTTGCAATGCTTGCAGGTGATTCATGTGCAAATGTTGGTGATTGGGTGGCTGCGCTTAAGTATTATGCCATTCCTGCAAATCCGGAGCGGAACTCTGAACTTCGGAGTGAGGCCTTGTATGAATCTGCTGTTGCGGAATACAGGCAGAAGTCATACGATGCCGCACTGGCGCATATAAGCACGCTTCTTGGGCTGCCGGCTTCGGAAAACAGGAATGGTTTGCTGGCAAGGGCATATTACCTTAAGGGGGATGTGCTTACATCGCGTATGGATTATGAAGGGGCCAGGGATGCATATGCCAGATGCGTTACGGAGGCCGGAAATACCATGCTTGGATATGCTGCATTGGGGCGCCAGGGAGAGACACTTATGGTGTTAGCCTCCATGCAGAAGACTGATGAAGGGGCGAAATCAGCGGGTCTGAAGGCGGCTGAGGATTGTTTTGTAAGGATAATAAAGGATAAATCCGGCAGTCCGTATGCGCCGGTAGTGCAGATGGCTGAATACAATCTGGCGGTGTGCCTGGCCCGTCAGGGAAATCAGGCAGCGGCTTTAGAGCAATATGAGAATATCTACTTTGCGTACAGGAACAATTATGTGGACCATTCTGATCAAAAACGAACTCCCAGACCATTGGATGATTTCTATATGACCAATTCTCTGATAGACATGATTGCAATCCTTGAAAAGAAGGGAGACAGTGATTCTCTTGACAAGGTGCGTCGTTACAGAAGTTTTCTTGAAGAGCGCAGGAATATACCCCTGCCAGATGAAATGAAGCAGCATAAAGGAATGCAGTAGGATATGATAGAAGTTGCGATTGACAGTTCCAGAGGAAGTTCCATTGCTCTGGCCAGAGACGGCGTTTTGACGGATGCCATGGACTGTCTGGATTTCGGCAGGGACAGTGACAGTCTTTTCCTTCCCTGTTTAAAGAAGTTTCTTGCTGCCCACTCCCTTACATTGAATGATGTGGAATGCTGGACCATCGGTACGGGTCCCGGCAGCTTTGCCGGAATAAGGTTTGCTTTGGCGCTGGTGAAAGGTATATGTACGGTCACCGGTGCAAAGTCCCGGGGCGTTCCGTCAGCGCTGGCTGTCGCTGCGGGGCTGGGTCGCAGCGGCCGTGTTTGTGTCGTGCAGGATGCCCGCTGCGGAAAATTGTTCATAAGTATGTTTGAATGCTCTGAAGGCAGGTGTGTTCCTGTTACGGCGCCGGTCATGGTCGACGCAGGTTCGGCTATGCCCGGGTGCGATTTTATTTGCAGTCCTGATCCTGTAGGGGTGGAAGAGGTTTCCGGGCCTGTTGCGCGGCATCTGCTGGCTGCGGCTGAATCGGATTTCCCGTGGCGCGATATTCCGGATTTTGAGCCTGAATATGTAAGGCCTCCCGCTTAGTTATCTTCATTTATTTCCTGCAGCAGTTTTTGAATAGGATTTTTTTACCGGGATATTATGAGAGATTGCATTCCAGCTGAAGAAGACAGGTTCATGGCTCTTTTCAAGGAGTTTTTCGATGCGGAAAAATTTGTAAAGAAGCAGCATGACCCGGCCACATACAAACTTGACAGGATGTATCCCCTTGCCGCACTTGCCGGAAATCCTGAGCGTCGTCTGAAAATCATTCATGTGGCAGGCACCAAGGGAAAAGGGACAACTACACAGTATACTGATGCGCTTATACGCTCCTGCGGCGTGCGGTGTGCATTTTTCGCCAGTCCCCATGTCAGCACTTTCCGTGAACGCTTCCAGGTAGATGGCGGTTTTCTTTCGTACGAGCGCATGTATGAGGCTGGCAGGGAAATGGTGAGCCTTATAAGCGAAGCCGGACTGCATCCCAGTCTTTTTGAGATATTCACCGTTATGGCATTGAAACTGTTTGCGGATGAAGGCGTGGAATACGCCGTTCTTGAAACGGGGATCGGCGGCAGGCTTGACGCCACTAATTATGTAAGTGAGCCTCTTGTCAATGTAATAACAAGTCGGAGGCCAAGCGGTCTTAGGAAGACAACAGCAAGCAGCAACTCCT
>JAZURH010000219.1:0-5238 GCA_045606125.1 Lentisphaeria bacterium
GGATTCGGGACTTTCACCCGTTGGAACGTGCGCTCGCAAGGCGCACAAAAAAAACCGCGCACATTTCTGCACGCGGCTTTAATACAACGGGGACTCATCCCCGTTTACAAGGTGCTAATCAGAAGTTGATGTTCATCTGGACACCCCAAAGTGTGTTCAGGCCGCTGGCCATGTTCGGGTTGTCTTCACCTTTCCAAACTTCGCGGTAGTCATGATCAAGGCACCATGCCAGCTTGGCAAAGGGACCAACGCTCACATTGTCGCAAACAGCATAGTTGACATCCATTGACCAAACCAGTGTGGAGAGACCGTTCTTGTCTTCATCAGCCAGCTTGTTGTTGGAATGATGTCCAGCCCTGTTAACATACCACTTGGCATTTTCCCAGAACAGCTCCAATGAGGAGCTGGCGGAAAGCTTGTCGCAGAACTGATAGCTTGCCTTTGCATAGGGAACGATCTGCCATTCGTCATTCTCAAAGTCATTGTTGAACTTGATACCAGGTGTGATGCTCAGCTTGTCATCGCAGAAATTAAATGAACCTGTGCTGATATTGAGATTGAGCTTCATCTTGGTATTGCCGGGTTCATTCCAGCCTGTGCGCTCAGGCATATCCCAATAGGTGTAGGACAGATCAAAGGTCAGGCTCTTGATAACTGCCAGATCATCAATCGTGTACCATGCGCCGACATAGTAGTCGATCTCCTCGGGCTCGTACTGAACGCCGGAACCTTCATTGTAGTCGTTCCAGTCATTGGCGACCCAGATACCGCCATAGACACCGAAATTGTTTGTAACATCCCAGCTGAGGCACAGATCGCCGAACAGCATGCTTTCGGGGTTGAGGATCTTGCCATCTGACATGTAGGCGGAAGCATACTGCAGATTGATCGCCACGGAAGGAATCAACGGGTTCTTTTCAGTTTCTTCAACAACAACGGCCTCTGCAGCGGGAGCTGCTGCGGGTGCTGCTGCGGGTGCTGCTGCTTCCTGTGCCATTACGAAGCCAGTTGCACTGACCATAGCGGCAGCGACAATGCCCATGAGCATCTTCTTCATAGTCTTTTTCCTTTTGTTAAGTTTGAAAAACACTTCCAGCTACTGACACTGGAACCTCAAAAAACAGGCAATTCTCATCGCCTACAAAAACGCTAATAACATAGCAAGTATATTTGATTTGTAAACTGCTAAAAATATTCTTTTTACTGTAAATACTTGATTTTTTAATGCTTCTTCAGGGGAAACAAGTGAAAAAATTGAAATTCAAGCCTGATATTCAAGTATATCCAGAAGATTGCGCACCACCAGATCAGCATCATCAAGGCAATTTCCCATTCCCCCATCCAATGCAACACAGCGCATGCCTGCCGCCTTAGCAGCCGCCACTCCCGCCTCCGCATCCTCAAACACTATACAATCGCAAGGGGCGACTCCCAGCAATCTGGCCGCCTCGAAAAAACAGTCAGGCTCAGGTTTTCCCCTGGCATAGTCCCCGCCTCCCACATAGCATTTAACGCATACGCCTATATCAAGCCGGGCAATGGTGTCTTCTATACGGTCGCGGGTGGATCCGGAAGCTATAGCGATCTTATAGCCCATTCCATGAAGGCGCCTGAGCAATTCCACAGAACCGGGTATGGACACATCCCGCTCAAGCCATGCCCGTTCATAAAAGGGAACCGTCACGGCCTCCATCTCCAAACGTGTGGGATAGGCCCAGGGCCATCTGGAATGTATGTCCTCGAATATTTCATTCCATGCGCGCCCATGCTCCATACGCACTATTTCATCCATAGAGAGAAAGACGCCCTTTTTCTCAAGGGCGTCCTTCATCGCCTCCTGCCATATACGCTCGGAGTCAATGAGCGTGCCGTCCATATCGAACAGGCACGCTCTTATGTTTTTCAGCAATGGATTCACGGTTTTTCGATCTTGACAAACTTCAGCCAGCCGTAATCAGCATGCTCATGATAGTTTGCCTGATACTGTCTCGGAACCGTTGAAAGTTCCGGACGACCGTATATGTAGCGGGAATAATTGTAGCGACAGGTAAAAATGCGCCAGTTGTACTGTGTGAAAGGTCCGCCTCTGTAGCAGATCTCATCGAGGGGTATTCTGACTTCGCTTGTCCATCCCTTGTCAATGTCCCAGGGTTCGCCCAGAGTACCATTCACCTGGGAACCGACCAGCAGTTTTTCCAGCGGGCACTTTTCCGGATAGGAACTCTTGAGACCGCTCAGGGAACGGGCCTTGAAGAAAAATGCGGTGCGCTTGTTAAGGGGAGTTCCATAGATCTCCCAGTAGAAAGTGTCTTCCTCAGGCTTCAGGAATATCTCAACCACGTCACCCATGCTGTAATGGTGCAGCTGGTCTTCAAGTCCCTCCGCATGAATGTCCGCATCCTTGAATGTAACGGCTACATACAGGTACTTGTCATCCCAGGCGTACTGGGCAAATCCGGGATCAACAATATCGCCCTTGTAAGCATCGCGTATCTGCTTTGTGTAACGGATCTTTTCGGCTATGGGACGATACATGTAGAACTTGGGTGCGGTCTTCCAGATCTCCTCATCCAGTTTTCCGTCCACCTTGATGTTTTCTTCCGTGTATATGGCTTTGATCTCAGTCCTGGGCATGGCCGGACCATCATCGTATGCCAGACGGGATTTGCAGCAGCATGATGTGAAAACAGCCGCACCGAGAGCGCAAAGCGCAAGATTCAAATACTTCTTCATAAGCAGGATTCCTTATTGCTGTTCAGTGTTCTTTCTGTTGATGCCTTTCAAAAGGAACATCGACTTATTTTCTATTCAACGCCCTGTGGGCAATGTCCTTACGGTACATCATACCGTCCCAGGATATCCTGGAAACAGCTTCGTATGCCTTGTTGACGGCATCGGCCACATCGTTACCCAAAGCTGTTACGCCAAGTACACGACCGCCGGAAGTCACTATCCTGCCGTCCGCAAGCTTTGTACCGGCATGGAACACAACGGCACCGGTGGCCTCCGCCTCATCCAGTCCATTAATAACATGCCCCTTTTCATAGGAACCTGGATACCCGCCCGACGCAAGAACAACGCAAACTGAAGGCTTGTCCGCCCATTTCAGTTCAACCTCGTCAAGTCTGCCGTCCGCAACTGCGCACAATGCATCGAACAGATCGCTTTCAAGACGCGCCAGAATGGCCTGGGTCTCCGGATCGCCAAAACGCACATTGAACTCAAGGACCTTAGGTCCCTTGTCCGTGATCATAAGACCGGCATAGATGATACCGCGGAAGTCAAGATTATCCTTCTGCACTCCCTTCAGGAAAGGCTGCAGGACTTGGTCCTCAATTACCTTCCAAAGCTCATCCGTCACTACCGGAGCAGGTGAATAGGCGCCCATTCCGCCTGTGTTCGGCCCTTTGTCCCCGTCATAGGCCCTCTTATGATCCTGGGAGGACGCAAGAGGCAATATGGTCTTTCCGTCGCAGAGTGCTATTATGGAGGCTTCTTCGCCGAAAAGGCACTCCTCAACAAGAACGGAGTAGCCGGCCTCGCCGAAAGCCCCGTCAAAACATGCCTTGATGGCCTCTTCCGCTTCCTCAAGCGTCATTGCAACAGTCACGCCCTTGCCGGCGGCCAACCCATCCGCCTTGACGACGAGCGGAGCTCCATGCTGCCGGACATAGGCAAGAGCCGCGTCAGCGTCAGTGAAAACGGCCGAATCCGCCGTGGGCATTCCATGCCTGCGCATAAAATCCTTTGCGTATGACTTACTTCCCTCAAGCTGTGCTGCTTCCCCGGAAGGTGCGCAGATGCGCAGCCCCTTTGCGCGGAAGATATCAGCCACGCCGGCTATAAGCGATGCTTCCGGTCCGACCATGGTCAGGTCTATTCCATTGGCAACGGCAAAGTCAGCCAGTTCGTTCAAATCAGTGATGGGAACTGTTTCAACTCCTTTCATGCCCGGATTGCCGGGCGTACAATAAATCTTGTCAACTTTAGGCGACTGAGCCATTTTCCAGGCCAGTGCATGTTCGCGGCCGCCGCCGCCGATCAGCAGTACTTTCATAGTGGAAACACCAATAATTTGAGAACGGAACGGCGTTCCGGAAGAATGCCGTTCCGTTCCTGATTAACTCAATTCAATCAACGATAAATGGGGCCGAGATAGGCACATGCCCTGTAGTCATCTCCGCCGAAACGCTGCCACATTGTGGGACGGAAGATGTCTTCTTCCGGCACATTGTGCATGTCTACTGGAATGCGCAGCATTGCATTCAGCGTGATCATATCCGCACCGATGAAACCGAATGAGTTTGCATCATGGTTGGGGCCGATCTTGGACATGTACTCGAAGGACGACATATCCCTGGGTGTCCAGTATGTCTCAGGCCATGTGGGATCTGTGACCTTGCTGATATGGGATGCCACCTTGGCAGGCAGCTTAACTGTCTCACCTTCAACGACGGAGCATGTAAGCAGGTCGCCGACCATGTTGTAGCGGTATGCAGTCATGGGAACTCCGCCGGGTGATGTGAAGTGGCTTGAAAGTCCATCGCCTGGGAAGTATGTCAATGCAGCGTTCATATAGGTAGTCCCCTTGATTGCAGCATCGATAAGGGCTTTCTGGAAAGCTTCATTGTCGCAGATGTCACGCCATACAAGCTGCACATCCCTGGATTTGTCAGATTTTGCGATCTTGTAAATGTCCGTAGCATATTCCAGGGCAGCCGCACCGGAATTGCGCTTGTCAATGATTCCTGCAGGGCAGATGTCAGAGACATCCACGCCAGTAGCCTTCTTGATGGAAGCAGGAGTCCAGTTTGTGCGGATATCCGCAAAGCACTGGGGAACACCGCCTGTAAGCAAATTTGCGATGAGCATGCCCATTCCGTTCTTGGAGTCATTCTCCGTGGCAATGGGTGATGCCGGGCGGAATCCGCGCCAGTCAAATGAGGAGTTGAGCAGTGACTCGGTCACATCGAAATTGGGGTTGTAGTCTGTCCACTGACGCTGTCCCTGAGTACCGGCTGCAATGGCGTTGGCGCCCTGGGCATATTCCACATCCGCAAAAAATCCCTGCTTCTTGCCGATCTTCGCATCTGCCAGCTTCGGGTTGCCGACCATCAGGTCGCGAACAATAAGAGTCATCTTGATGCACTTCTCGACCAGCTGCTCATCGCTCATGCCGGTGCGGCGGTCTGCGGCCTTGTTGGAGAAGACCTTCTTGAACTTGGCAAAGAAGTCCAT
>JAZURH010000220.1:0-1968 GCA_045606125.1 Lentisphaeria bacterium
GCAAGCACATAGTAACAATAGAGGACCCAATTGAGTTCGTGCATCCGAACAAGCAGTCAGTCATTGTGCAGCGCGAAGTCGGAAATGACACCAGGTCATTCGGCGCTGCACTGAAGGGGGCCATGCGTGCTGATCCGGACATTATACTTGTCGGTGAAATGCGCGATCAGGAGACAATAGGACTGGCGCTTACATGTGCCGCCATGGGCATGCTTGTCTTTGGTACACTTCATACAAACAATGCCCCGAAGACGGTGGACAGGATCATTGATACATTTCCATCTGAACTGCAGCCCCAGATCAGAGCAATGCTTTCTCAGACTCTGACAGGGGTAATATCACAGCTGCTCTGCAAGACTGCAGACGGCAAAGGGCGGGTGGCATCACATGAAATACTTTTGAAACATGAGGCCTTGCCGGCGACAATACGCGAAGGCGCTATTGCCAACATAAGGAGCATAATTGAACAGTCCAGCGGCATGGGAATGAAGACTATGGACAATGACCTTATGAGATTGTACAGGGAAGGTCGTATAAGCACGGTGGAGGCATATATGAAGGCTACGAACAAGCAGGAATTCGAAGCGTTGCTTACAGCGGATGACCTGGCATCCATACGTGCTTGACGGTATGGCGAATTTTGGTGATTATTTCAATAACATGGTTATTTTGTACGGGAGAACAGTGATGAAGCTTTGGTTTGTGTCGTTATTTGCAATGGTGATGGTGCTTTCCGGTGCGGAGCAGTGGAAGGCAATAGTTACACCGGGTGCAAATGTATATTTGTGTTTTGGTGAAAAGGCAATGTCCGTTCAGGCTGAAAGTGCCGGGGAGGAAGAAGAACGGCTTGAAAAATTGCAGGAGCTGATAGGTGAGGAGCGCAAGGCCGGATACAAGGAGCTGGGCCGGGTGACAAAAGTCATAGATGCGGTTCCGGGATTCAGGAAGGGACTTAAATCTGTTCGTATCTGCGACAGTTTTTCCGGTAAGATGGCAACGGCCATTGCATATGAGTTCAAGGCGACTTTCAGTCTTGATGAGATAGAGAAGGCGTCCAGTGGAAAACTTAAGGTCACCAAAGGAAAAGCCGGTGCTCTGGACATGCTTTCCATTGAATCCGCTGTTCCGTTTGCGCTTGTTTCATCAGCAGACGGGCGCTTTATGTTCCTGGTTCAGAAGAAGGAAGCCGGGGCTCTTGCCGCCCGTATTGCCGGTGGAAAGTATTGTGATTTTACTGCGGAAATGAAGTATCTTATGCAGTATATCGGCAAATATGCGGGAGGATGCCTGGAAATAACAAATGATATGCGCCGCAAGATCAATGAAAAGGCGTCACTTGCCATGGCCGAAGAGCCGGTAAAGGCAATGATGCTGATGAAGTTCGCCGAAATGAAGGGTGTGGTCGCAGATGTTGTAAAAAATGGCGATGCCTATACTCTTACTCTTGGATTCTCAAATATGTCACCGCTTGTGGCGTCAGGTGTGAAGGAACAGCTTTTTGACGGGATGATGATTCCAATGGCCCAGGCAATGGCACAGGGCGCAGCTCCGGGAAACACTCAGATTGCCAACATGTTTTCAAGTTATGTAAAAGACCGCGCAGCATTCTTGAAAGTCCAGATGAAGGAAGCGGAGATTAAGGCCATCAGGGATGCCATGTGACGCCGGCTGGAAAGGTGTAAAATATAGGCTTTCGGGTTGTTTTGCCGGCAAAATGGGTTATAGTTTGCTCATTTGACCCGTGAAAGCAGAAATAGCATTTAACCGTACCAGTTTTTTTGAATCATGATAAGCTCAGACAAGATCATCAATACAGTTGCAATGGTCCAGAAGGAAAATCTGGATGTCAGGACAGTGACCATGGGAATAAATCTCATGGACTGCCGGGATACGGATGTGGACAGAATGTGCGCCAAGGTGGTGGACAAGATAGAGCGTTGTGCCGGGCAGCTGGTGGATACCTGCGAG